>NZ_JBEYER010000041.1:0-60603 GCF_040634005.1 Micromonospora sp. NPDC007271 | reverse complement strand
CGTAGACGGTGCCGGCGGGCACCTGCAGGTCCAGGCCGTCCAGGGCGCGGGTCGCACCGAACGACCGGACCAGACCGTCGGCCTCGACGGCCAGCCCGCTGTTCCGGTTACTCATGATCACTGCCTTCCATCGACATCCAGGAGACGTATCGGTGCGCCGCCCAGTCCTCGCGCAGCGCCAATCCCACCAGCCGAGCTGATCCACCGCGTGCAGGCCGACCAAAACACAGCCGTACGACACGAATCCGACCGGCTTAGCCTGCCACTCGTCGTACGCGTAGTCGATCGACTCTTTCAACGAGGCCGGTAAGCAGCGGTTGTACTGGTCGGTGACCACAACCAAGGCCCCCGCCCGGCTCGCCCGCTCGGCGAACGACCGCATAGCCGCGGCCGGCTCGGCGACCCGTAGCGGTGCCATGCGCCGTTACCCCAGTGCGCTCCAGTGAGCACACTGTCGGCAGTCCCGCATTGCGGTGGGCGGCGACAAACGGACCCGGCGTGGCCCGCCGAGGTCGCACCTGCCGACATCGATCGAATGGTAGGCGATGACGGCGGTCACGCGTGGCAGGTGGCGCCGACGAGCGGACCCGGACAGACATCTGTCGCCAGGACCACCAAGTCCCCGCCGCGCCCCTAGCGTAAAGGGATGCTCGCCGACGTCGATGACCTGATCCGAGCCATGCCGAAGGTCGAACTGCACGTGCACCTGGAGGGATCGGTGCAGCCCGAAACGTTCCTGCGGTTGAGCCGCCGCAACGGGACATGGACGGGCCTCTCCGACACCGACGCGGTCGCCGAGCTGTTCAACTTCCGCGACCTGGACGCCTTTCTGCGTCTCTACAGTGAATGCGCCGCGGTGCTGCGCCGCCCCGAGGACTTCGTGCTGGTCACCGTCGAAATGGGATTACGCGCCGCCTCGCAGGGGATCCGCTATCTGGAGGTCACCTTCTCACCGCACACCCATCTGCGCGCCAACGGCATCCCCATCGACGAGCAGATCGACGCCGTGGCCGCCGGAGCGGCGAGCGTACGACGGCAGACCGGCACCCAGCTGCGCTTCATCATGGACCACGTCCGCGACTACCCCCTAGACGAGTGCTGGCGGACAGCGGAATGGTGTGTGCGGGGACGTGACCGCGGCATCGCCGGGCTGGGCCTCGGCGGGACTGAACGGGGCCGCCCGGCCTCCCTGTTCGCCCCCGCTCTCACCTGGGCGCACGAGCACGGCGTCCCGTTCGTACCGCACGCCGGTGAGGCGGCCGGTCCGGACAGCGTGTGGGACGCTCTCGCCTTCGCGCCGACCCGCATCGGCCATGGGTTCCGCGCGGCCGAGGACCCGGAACTGTTGACCGTGTTGCGCGAGCGCCAGGTGGTCCTGGAAATCTGTCCGACCAGCAACCTGCGCACCGGCACGGTTTCCACGCCGGCGTCGCATCCCCTGCGCCGCCTGATCGACGCCGGCGTCGCGGTGACCCTTGGCACCGACGACCCGGCGATGTTCCACACCGACCTGACGGCGGAGTACCGGCTTGCCGTACGCGACCTCGGCCTGACCGTCAAGGAGCTGGCGGCGGCGAATCTCGCCGGGATCGGTGCGGCGTTGCTGCCCGGCGCGGAACGCGACCGGCTCGCGGCCGAGTTCCGCGCCGAGTATCGCAAGCTGGGACTGGCGTTGCCGCCGGCTCAGACGATCTCCATCTGAGCCATCATCCCGAACGACGAGTGCTCCAGCAGATGGCAGTGGTACACGTACCGGCCGGTGTAGCCGCCGAACGTCGCCTGCAACCGGACCCACCTGCCAGGCGGGATGTCCACCGTGTCCTTGAGGCCCTCCTCGCCGGGCCGCAGCGGCTCGCCCTCGCGCTCCAGCACCCGGAACTGCACGAGGTGCAGGTGCAGGTTGTGCTCGAGGCCGCCGTACGCGGTGTCGGTGTTGGTGATCTTCCAGATCTCGGTCGTGCCGCTCTGGATCCGGGTGTCCACCCGGTCGGGGTCGAACGACCGCCCGTCGATGGCGAACTCCAGGGTCTCGTGGTTGACCCCCAGCGACACCGCCCGTTCGTGCGTGGCCGTCGGCATCGGCGGTAGCTTCCGGAGCTGGTCCGGCAGCCGGCTGGTGTCGCGCTCCCGGCGGACCACGTCGAACCGCATGACCGGGCCGCCGTGCAGGTCGGTGAGCACCAACCGGGTGCCCACCCGGAACCGGCCGAAGTCCACCACCACGTCGGCCCGCTCACCGGGCGAGAGCAGCAGGTCCGACCGCGGTACCGGCACCGGGAGCAGGCCCCCGTCCGAGGCGACCTGCACCATGTCCGCGCCCTCGAGGGAGAGCCGGAAGTACCGGTGCGTCGCGGCGTTGGCGAACCGGAGCCGATACCGCCGGGCGGCGACCGGGAAGTACGGCTGGGCGCGGCCGTTGGCGATCATGATGTTTCGGAAGGGCGCTCCGTCCGGCGCCCAGACCAAGGCGCCCTGCTCGTCGATGTGCGCGTCGCGCAGCATGATCGGAACGTCGTACTCACCCTCGGGCAGCCGCAGCGACCGTTCCCGCGGGTCGCTGATCAGATAGAAGCCGTGCAGCCCGCGGTAGACGTGCTCCGCCTCCATGTGGTGTGCGTGATCGTGGTACCACAGCGTGGCGCCGCGCTGCTCGTTCGGGTAGCGGTAGACCCGCTGAGCGCCCGGGTTCACCAGGTCGGTGGGATGCCCGTCGCTGCTGGCCGGCACGTGCCCGCCGTGCAGGTGCACCGCCGTCCCCATCTGCAGGGTGTTGTGCTGGACGACCATCACCGCCCGTCCGGCCCGCGCCTTGATGGTCGGCCCCATGAACCGGCCGTCGTATCCGAGCACCGGCGTGGTCAGACCGGGCAGGATCTGGGCGCTGCCCGCCCGCATGCTCATGTGGTAGACATCCGTGTCGTGGGTGGATCGCACCGGCCGCAGCACCGGCGGCACGGGCATCGGCGCGACGAACGGGGCGCCGGCGGGGGCGGCGCGTACGGCGCCGGGGTCGGTGGTGACGCCGTGACCGGGGTGCGGGTGCGGGGCGGGTCCCGCGCCGCCGGCCGGGCCACCGTTCGCCGCGGCCCGCTGGATCAGCGGCACTGCGGCCGACGTGCCGGCCGCGACGCCGAGTGCTAGCAGGCTTCGCCGGGATATCATCTGCCCTCCTCCATAACTCGACAAGCGTGCTCAGGCCGCGGTGGCGAGCACATCGGCGTGCACCGTTGCGGCCAACATCGGCCCGGCCACCAGAACGGTGATCGAGCCGACCCACGCTCTCCCCAGAGCCGAGCGCGGGCGGCACAGCACCAACCAGGACGACGCGATCAGCGCGGCCAACAGGCCGGTGTACAGCGCTTCCGGGGAGTCGGGGCCAAGCCAGGCCGTGGCGAACAGCAGCAGAGCCGCCGCCACGGCGCCGGTCACCGTGTACGGCGCGACGCGGCCGAGCACCGCCCTCAGGCGCATCGGCACCCGACCGCGCCCCGCCACGGCGAGCACCGGCAGGGCGGTCGCGGCCAGCAGCAGCGGCACCGTCTGGTGCGGGATCGAGAGGCCGTCCGCCAACAGGAGATAGGCCGGTACGGCCGCGGCCGCGGCGGCGGTCGCCGCCACGTCCGCGCCGTGCCCGGGCCTGGCGTGCCCAGCCGCGCCGTGCCCAGCCGTGGCCTGCTCGGTGTGGGCGCGCAGCGCGCGCCGGAGCGCGAGCAGCGCGACCAGCAGCGTCGCCGCCACGGCGAGGAGTTGCACCCCAAGGGAACCGGCGGGCGCACCCAGCTCCAGGGTGCCGTGCTGGTGTCCCATCAGCCCACCAGTTGCGGCTGCCGGATGCGGAGGCAATCGCAGCTCATCAAGGTGCGCTCCGCCTCGTTCGCGCGCAGGTGCAGGATCATCGCCACCACCATCGGGGCGAACACCACCGCGTTGTAGAACAGGTGCAGCTCCAGCCGGGGCACCACCAACTGGGCGATGCTCGTCGGCTTGGCCGCCCCCAGCAGGTACGCACCGGTCAGCGCCTGCACCAACAGCAGCAGGTGCTCGATGTGGTGCCAGGCCTGGATCCACAGGGCGGCGCTCCACCAGGTGCGGGCCCGGCCGACGAACCCATGCCGGAGCATCACCAGCCCGGCCAGCATGAGGACGGCATAGCCGTAGTGCAGCCACTCCGAGGTGACGAGCCAGGGGAACGCCAGGCCCAGCAGGCCGTTGGCCTTGGGCAGCGGCCAACCGAGCGCGTACACCTGGATCGCCTGGCTGATGTGCTCAGCCCAGTGGCCGATCACGACGGCCATGAACAGTCCGAGAGCCAGGCGGTGCCGGTTCGTGTTCAACGCGGTGTTTACGCGGCCCAGCATGATTGCCTCCGATCGATGAGGTCAGCGGTCCAGGAGGTACGCGCGCAGCACCGTCTGCTCGACGCGGTTACCGGCCGCATCGACAGCGGTGGCGCGCAGGGAGACGTGCTCCGCCCCGGCCGGGTGCCGGATCGAGGCGATGCGCTGCTCGCCGCTACCGGTGAGCCGCACCGGCTGCCAGCGCCGGCCGCCATCGAAGGACGCCTCCACCCAGAGGAACCGGAGCCGCTCGTGGGTCGCGCCGTCCTGCCACTGCACCTGCACCGGGACGTCGAACCAGCGCTTCGCGGGCGCCCGGTTGTGCAGGTCCAGTGCCGGCGTGAAGCGGACCGCGGCCAGCGGCAGCCGTACCGGCGTGTCCCCGGTGCGCCGGGACCGGAACCGCCACTGCACGGTCACGTCGGTGGACACCGCGACCGAACTGCGAGTCGCGCGAGCCACCAGGCGGTACTCCGCATCGCCGGCCGGGACCTGGAACGCTCCCGTCCCGGCCTCGCTGCTGGTGCCGATCCGCCGGCCGTTGCGGTACAGCTCCGTCGCCGCCCAGGCGGTCGCCGACCGTCCCTCCCGGCGCAGTCCCTGGTCGGTGTGCAGGGGGAGCTCGACGTCGATGGTGTCGCCAGTACGTACCGCGCGGGTCCACGACCACGGCCAGGGGCGAGGGAACGAGGGGCCGAACACCCCGACGTTCCACCGCTCGACGCCCGTTGCCCGGGGGGCGAAGAACCGTTCGCCGCTGTAGATCGTCGACTCCGGCTCCCCGGTCACCGGCCCGCCGAACTCCTCGATCGCGCTCAGCCAGGGGGTGTCGGGGATGTACAGCTCGGTGATGCTGAACGGGAGCGTGCCGGAGACCAGGTAATCTTTGCGGCCCACCCGGCCGGGCCCGGTCGACGCCAGCTCGGCGCGGATCACGGCGAGGTTGTCGTCGGGGATGTGCCGGATCGGCACGGCCGGCACTCGGTCCGGCTCGATCCACTGCAGGTGGTAGAGGTACGGGCTGCCGGCAAACCCGCCGGAGCCGTCGGGGCGGGCCAGCCGGCCAGCCACCGAATAGCTGAAGGCACCCGGCACGGCGGTGGTCCGCGACGGACGTACCAGCAGGCCGGTGAAGTCGCGGGCGTGCGCGCTGTATCCCAGCGTCCGGCCGTCGTCTGTGGTGCGCTCGAAGATCACGGCGATCTCACCTGGAACGGCGGTCGGGTTGTCCACGGTCATGCCGGTCTGCCGGCCGTCGCGGGCGTCCAATGTCACCGTCGTCGGGCCGTCCACCACCAGCGCCGGCTCACTGATCAGGGTGCGCAAGCTGCCACCCGGGCGGGCCGTGTCGATCTGGGCGTTGAGGAAGTAGGCACCGCGGGGGACCTGCACCACAGCCGTGCCGGAGGCGTCGTACGGCGCGAACGAGCCTTCCCGGGCGACGTCATCCAGGGTGGACATCCAGGCCGATGTCGGCCGTCCGTCGTGGTCGAGGACCTTGATGGTCAGCGGCACCAGGTCAGCCACGGCTGGGGGCGTGACGGCGGCGGCCGGCGCGGGGGTGCCCAGCAGCGCGGTGATGTCGAACGCCGCCGGATCGCTGCGGCCCGACCAGACCGCGGTGGCCTGGTCGGCGGGCAGCAACAGCACCCGGCCCTGCCGGTGCACCCGGGTGAACCGGACCCGTTCGCGGCCAGAGGCCGGGCGGATCACCAGGTCCCGGCCCGGTTTCGCGCCGGGGCGCACCTGCACCCGGTCGCCCGTGCCGAGGGTCAGCCACGCCCCGGCGTCCTGCGCCGGCGCGGCGGCCGGTGCGGGCCGTGCCGCCGACGCGGCGGACGGCAGAGTTGTCGAGGCGAGCACCATTGCCACCGCCGCCGCCGCGGCGACCAGTCTGCTGCGCCGTCGGATCACGGCGGACCTCCCTCAGGCAAGCATCGGAAATCCCGCCGGACCGGGCGGGCCAGTTGAGCGACCTCACCATAGGCGGCGTCACCGGCACGCTCGGCAATCCTTGCTGCGGACGGCCAGACTCGGCCACGACGTGCACCGGCGGTGCCACCGTGTGAGCATCCGACGAGTGTTCCGGGAGGTCCCATGACCAGCGATCACGCCACCGTCCAGTCCACAGTCGACTTCGAGGCGTTCTATCAGGGCGACTCCCCGGTCGAGGGCATGACCTTCGCCGCGGTGCCGTGGGACACCGGTCGTCCGCAGCCGGTCCTGATAGCCGCGGAGCGCACCGGAAGGATCACCGGCCACGTGCTCGACGCCGGCTGCGGCCTCGGCGACAACGCCGTTCACCTGGCTCGCCTCGGCTACCGGGTAACCGCCGTCGACATCGCCCCCACCGCGGTCGAGTGGGCCCGGCGCCGCGCGGGCGACCAGTCAGGTGTCGAGTTCGCGGTCGCCGACGCCACGGAACTGCCCGGTTACGACGCGAGCTTCGACTCTATTGTGGACAGCGCTCTGTTCGACGTGCTCGACCCCGCGCAGCGGGCCCGCTACGCCCGGGCGCTGTTCCGCGCCGCCCGGCCCGGCTGCCTGCTGACCATCGTCTGCTTCTCCGACGCCCTGCCGGTGGAACTGCCGGGTGTCTACCGGATCACCGAGGCGGACGCGCGGTCGGTGCTCACCGACGCGGGCTGGCAGGTGACCGACGTGCGCCGCGACCGCTACCAGGTCAACGAGTACGCCGGCGAGTTCTTCCGCACCAACAACATCCCCGTCGACCGCGGTGAGGACGACCGGCCGCTGCTGCCGGCCTGGACGATCGAGGCTCTGCGGCCGTGAGCCGGGGCCGGCCGTGAGCCGTGCCCGGCGCCGAGCGGCGCCCGGCCCGGCCCGCCGGCGGCGCCCGGGCTCGTCGCGGGCCGGGCTGGTCAGCTGCCGTACACCGCCGTCTCGATCTCGCCGGGGAACGCACCGAAGATGCCCTCCAGCGCGGTGTTGGTCAGCGCCACCACGCTCCAGCCCGCCTCCGGATCGACGAAGCACGTGGTGCCGTAGAAGCCGCCCCAGCCGAAGCTGCCGGCCGGCCGCGGCGTGCCCGCGAACGCTCCGTCCCGTACCACGGCGAATCCGAGCCCGAACCCGGTGCCCGGCCCGACCGGAAGGTCTCGCCCGGGCACCGCGTCCCGGGTCATCAGGCGTACCGCGTGCGGCGACAGGATCGGTGCTCCGCAACGGCGTACGGCCTCAAGGAACGCCAGGTAGTCGCCGGCGGTGCCGACCATCCCGAAACCGCCGGACGGGTAGGCCGCCGGATCCGCGGCCCGCCCAGGGGCCAGCCGGATCGGCCCGGCGCCAGGAAACTGAACGCGATCCTCGGCGGCCATCGGCCGCGCCGGGCGGCCCGGCTTGGCGGCGTCGGCGTACGCCGTGACCAACCGGTCGGCGGCGGCGCTGAATCCGGTGTCCCGCATGCCGAGCGGGTCGGTGACCAGCCGGGCGACCGCCGCGGGCAGGGGCTCACCGGTCACCGTTTCGATCACCGCCCCGGCGACGTCGATGCCGAGCGAATAGCACCAGCCGTCGCCGGGTGGAAACTGCAGCGGCACCCGGGCAAGCCGTTCCAGGTTCTCCCGCAGGCTCACCCCGGTGTAGTCGCCGCCATCCGAGACCCCCGCCGCCCGGTGCGGGTCGTCGTTCTCGTCGTGCAGGAACCCGTAGCTCAGTCCGGCGGTGTGGCTCAGCAGGTGGTACAGGGTGACGTCGGGCATCGCGCCATCCGGCAGGGACGGGCGGAACCAGGGAAGCACAGTGTGGACCGGTGCCCGCAGGTCGAGATCGCCACGGTCGGCCAGGGCCAGGGCGGCGGCGACGACCACCGGCTTGGTCATGCTGGCCAGACGGAACCGATGCTCCGCGGTGACGGGCGTGCCGGACTGCCGATCGGCCCAGCCGGCCAGGCGCTCGTGCACGATCTGGCCGTCCCGGGCCACGACCACCGAGCAGCCGACGATTCGTCCAGCTTCGACAGCGGAATCCACGACTCGGTCGATTCGGGCCGCGAGCCCGTTCGACGCGATGCGGCCGGTCGATCTGCGGAGCACCTCGGGCATCGCAAATGCACCTCATTCCTGTGGCAACTTCTGTCACTCAACGGAAGGATTTCTGGCATTCAAAAGATTTGCTGGCAGCGCGGCTTCGACATGTACCTTGAGAACAGTTCGCTATATGATAGCTAACCGTTGGCGGTGCGACGCAACAGCCGGAGGCGACGATGACCACGACGGCGGAGAGCCCCGTTTCCCTGACCAGTCCGATCCCCGAAACCGGCCTGGATCCGCTGGATCCACAATTCCAGCAGAATCCGTATCCCTTCTACCGCTGGCTGCTGCGCCACGACCCGGTGCACTGCGGGAGCGAGGGCACCTGGTACGTGACCCGCTACGCCGACGTGCGGCTCGTCATGTCCGACGAGCGGTTCGGCTGCGCGAGCGTACGCGACTACTGGGAGGAGATGGTCGGCCCGGGCGCGCTCCAGACGATCATGCGCGACACCATGTTCTTCGAGGACAACCCGCACCACATGCGCCTGCGCAAGCTCATCATGCCGGTGTTCTCGCCCCGCCGCATGCGCGCCATGGAACCGAGGATCGCCCACGTGGTCGACGAACTGCTCGAACCGCTGGCACGCCGCGGCCACATGGACGTGGTCAGCGATTTCGCCGCGCCGCTGGCTCTGCATTTCGTGTGCGAACTGATCGGCATTCCGCCCGAGGGCTTCGACGGCGTGCGCCGCTGGTCGATCGACATCGCGCCGACCCTGGACCTGGTGCCGACCAAGGAGGAGATCGCCCGGGGCAACCAGGCGATGCAGGAGTTCACCGACTACCTCGTCTGGCTGGTCGAGCAGCGGCGCGGCGACCGGCGCGACGACATGATCAGCGTGATGCTCGAAGAGGCCGAAAAGGACCAGAGCGGCTACGAGCGCCCGCTGATCATGAACATGATCGTCAGCACGGTGATCTCGGTGGTGTTCGCCGGCCACGACACGGTCACCAACCAGGTCAGCAACACCATGCTCGCCCTCATCGAGCACCCCGACCAGCACGAACTGCTGCGCCGGGATCCCGGCCTGATCGAGAGCGCCGTCGAGGAGTCCCTGCGGTACGACTCCTCGGTGCAGTCCAACAGCCGCCGCGTGGACGAGGATGCGGTGATCGGCGGTAGGCAGCTGAAGAAGGGCGACTTCATCGTCGCGCTGATGGGTGCCGCCAACCGCGACCCGGAGGTGTTCCAGGACCCGGACCGCTTCGACGTCACCCGTCAGGGAGTGCAGCCGATGTCGTTCGGCGCCGGCATGCGGTACTGCCTAGGTGCCGTCCTGGCCCGGCTGGAACTGCGCGCCGCCCTGGCACGCCTGATCCGGTTGGACAACCTCCGCCTGGACTGCGACCCTGCCGACCTGCGGTACCAGCGCAGCTCGATGTTCCGCAGCCTCGTCGACCTGCCGGTCACGTTCACCCCGGTGTCGGAATACCCGCCGCGTTGAGCACCCCTCGGCGGTCACTTCACTATTAGGCTGCTTTCGTTCCGCGATCGCGACGGTGAAAGAGTGAGTGGATGAATTCCAGCCAGACCTTGCGACGGGTAGCGGGAGGTCGGGAATGGGCGGGGCTGGCGGTGCTGGCCCTGCCCAGCCTGCTCGTCTCGATGGATTTGACGGTGCTCAACCTGGCGGTGCCCGGCCTCAGCGCCGCCCTCGCCCCGTCCGGCGTGCAGCTGCTGTGGATCGTGGACGTCTACGGCTTCCTGCTGGCCGGCTCCCTGATGACGATGGGTGCGCTCGGTGACCGCATCGGGCGCCGCCGCCTGCTGCTCATCGGCGCCGGCGCGTTCGCCGCCGCCTCGTTGACCGCCGCGGCGGCCGGCAGCGCGGCCGCACTGATAGCCGCCCGCGCGCTGCTCGGCCTGGCCGGCGCCACCCTGATGCCGTCCACGCTGTCGCTGATCCGCAACATGTTCGCCGACGAACGCCAGCGCACCCTCGCCATCGGGGTGTGGACGGCCGCGTTCTCCGCCGGCGGTGTCGCCGGTCCGTTGATCGGTGGCCTGCTGCTGCAGAACTTCTGGTGGGGCTCGGTGTTCCTGGCAGGCGTACCGGTGATGATCCTGGTCCTGATCCTGGTGCCGATGCTCGTCCCGGAGTACCGCAATCCGCGGCCCGGGCCGTTCGACCTGGCCGGCGCGGCGCTCTCGCTGGTCGCCGTGCTCGCCGTGATCTACGGCGTGAAGACCACCGCGGCGGAGGGACCCGGTGTCGTCGCAACCTCCGCCATCGTCCTGGGCCTGGGCGTCGGCGGCGTCTTCGTCCGGCACCAGGCTCGCGTCGCCCACCCGCTGATCAACCTCGCCCTGTTCCGCCGGCCCGCCTTCGGCATCGCCCTGGCCGCCAACCTGCTGGCCTTCTTCACCGCCTTCGGCACCCTGCTGCTGCTCGCGCAGTACCTGCAGTCGGTGCTCGGCCTGTCACCGCTCTGGGCCGGTGCGTGGACGGTGCCGTCCGCGATCGGCTTCGTCCTCGGCTGCGGCATCGGTCCCGCCCTGGCCGGCCGCGCCCGCCCGGCCACGGTGCTGGCGGGGGGTCTGCTCGTCGCCGCTGTCGGGTTCGCGCTGCTGGCCTGGGCCGGACCCGGCCGTGGCCTGGCTGCGGTGGTGGGCGGCTCCGTGATCTTCTTTCTCGGCCTCGCCCCCGTCTACATTCTGGCGACCGACCGGGTCGTTGCCACGGCCCCGGCCGAGCAGGCCGGTGCCGCCTCCGCGCTGTCCGAGACCGCCACCGAGCTCGGCTCCGCTCTCGGCATCGCCGTGCTGGGCACCATCGCCGCCAGCGTCTACGCCGCGGCCATGGCCGACGCCGCAGTGACCGGCCCGGCGGCCGAGACCGTCGGCGGCGCCGTGAGCAGCGCCCGCGCCCTTCCGGCCGGCAGCGCCGAACCGTTGCTGGCCGCCGCCCACGACGCCTTCGCCCGGGGGATGGCGTCGGCCGCCTACGTCAGCGTGGCTCTGCTGCTCGTCATGGCCGCCGTCACATGGGCCGTGCTGCGCCGCGACCCTTGATCCCGCTCCGCGACGCCAAGCCGCCCCTCGTTCACGTCATCGCCCGGCGATTACACACACCGACTCCACCGGCGCGGTGTCGCCGTAGACCACGTCGTGCAGCGTCCACCCGGCCGCTTCGAGGATCGCCGTACTGTCCTCGACCATCTGCTGGTTCTTCTCTGGGAAGGGCGGTTGGTGGAAGACGTACAGCCGGCCGCCGTCGGCCAGCGCCGTCTCGACGACGGACAGCTCCCGCGCCGGCCGTTGCCAGAAGAGGCTCACGTTGATGGCGAAGATCAGGTCGAACGACGACGGCTCCAGCGACGCCTTCGCCAGGGTGGTGGTGCGGAACTCGGCCAGCCCGGCCCCGACCGCCTCCTCGTTGCGCCGGTTCGCCGCCTCCACCATCTTGGCCGACCGGTCCAGGCCGAGCAGCCGACCCGAGTCGAGCCGCTCGCAGACGAGCGTCGCGGCGATTCCGTGTCCGCAGCCCACCTCCAGAATCCGGTCCGCCGGACGGACCGGCATCACCTCCAGGGCCCAGGTGAAGCGGTCCGCGACGGACTGTGGCATAGCGGGACTCCGATCGGTGTGGCGGCTCACCGGCCGCGCTCGACGAGCGTTGTGGTGCGGCGTGCAACGCCGATCGCGGCGGCGAACGCGGCCGGTTGCTCCTCGTTCATCGCGTGGCCGGCCCCCGCAACGGTGACGGTCATGATGCCGTGCGCGGCGAACCCGCCATGCCGGTAGCCGGACAGTTCTCCGATCAGCACCGCGCGAGGCATCGGCAGGCCGTCCAGCCGGGCCCGCAGCCCAGGCTCGCGCACCCGCGCCAGGGACCGGGAACTGCGGTGCAGGGCCAGCGGAGAGCACACCCGCACCAGCGCCGCGAAGTTGGCCGCGGCCACATCCTGCTCCGCCACCTCGTCGAGCTTGCCGAGCAGGGCCGCGTGTCCGGTGCGCACGAACTCGTCCTCGTCCAGATCCACGATGTACGGGCTGAGCATGCCACGCACCGGCCCCAGATTCGGCTCGGCCAGGATCAGTTGGGCCACCAGGTCCGGCCGGCTGCCGGCGAGCAGTACCGCGATCGAGCCCCCCATGCTGTGCCCGACCAGCACGCAGTCCCGCACCCCGAGCCCGTCCAGCAGTGCTGCCACCGTCTCGGCGTGGTCCTCCAGCGAATAGGAAAACCACTCCGGCCGGTCGCTGAACCCGGCACCGAGCAGATCGACAAGAATCGCTCGGAATCCGGCGGCGCCCGGATGCCGGGTGGTCTCCGGGAAATCCGCCGAGGAAGCGCACGCCAGGCCCGGCAGATAAACGTGCACCGGATCGTCGCCGGGCAAATCGTGAAAGCGCATCCGGGCCCGGGAACCGGGGATCGGAAAGCTCTGCATGGGTTTCCATACTAGGGCTGCGCCGGCAGCCACGCGCTGCCGGCGCGCCGAACCTGTCAGGCGTCGGCAAGCAATGCGACAGGTCTTTCCTTGCATTAACGGATCCGGCCAACTCGCCGTGTCCGTGCTCCTAGCGTACGGGAACGGACGGTGAGATCCGCCCGAGGGCTATTGCCACCCGTGTGAGGGAGTTCGCGCTATGACCACCATCGACAGCACAGCGACGGAGGGTATGCAGGCCGCCCGGACAACGTCCTACCCCTGGGCGCAGTACGGCCTTCTGCTCGTCCGGTTCGTCATCGGATTCACATTCCTGGCGCACGGCATCCAGAACCTGGTCGGCATGTTCGGGTGGGACGTGTTCCGGTTCGCCGGATACCTCGGCTCGAAGGGATACGGCCAGACCACCCTGCTCTCCTGGACCACGATGACCATCGAACTGACCAGCGGCGTTCTGCTGCTGCTCGGCCTGGTCACGCCGATCGCCGCAGCGCTCACCGCCGGCGTCATGCTCAACGCGGCGTTCATCAAGCTCAGCCACGGCTTCTTCATGCCCACCGGGTTCGAGTGGGAGCTGGCCGTGCTCGCCGGCGGCCTGGTGGTGCTGCTCGCCGGCCCCGGCCGCTACGCGCTCGACCACAAGGTCCTCGGCGCGGCGGCCACCGTCCGATTGACCCGGATCGGGCTGGGCCTGGCCGCGGCGATGCTGCTGATCTCCGTTCTCATCTTCCGCTGACCGGAGACCGGCAGCCTGAGGCGTACGGAAGGGGGTCGGACGCGGTGGCGGACTTCGATGTCCTCGCGGTGGCTCGGGACTACCTGGGCTCCCGGTCGGACCTGGGCCCGGCCGGAGCGGCCGAGCGGGCCGCCACCGCGCGCCTCGACCTCGACGCGGACTACTGCCGGGAGGTGGCCGACCGGTTCGATCGGGCGCCGGTGCTCAGCACCGACCCGGACCTGCTCGACGACTACCAACTGTTCGCCGGGGAGTGCCGCGCCCAGTACGAGGCGATCCGGGCGGCGGGCATCGAGGTCCGGCCGTGGCTGCGGTCGGGGCAGCCGTACCTCGGCTCGGCCGAACTGTTCGATCAGGTGCGGACCAGCCGGGTGCTCCACGTGCACCTCACCGTGGCCGGGCACGGGCCGTTCGCGGCCACCGGATGGCACCCGCTACGCGAGCCGTCCGGTGTGATCGTCGACGGCACGCCGCTGACGCACAACGACCTGTTCCGCGCGGCGCACGACGTGTTCGGGCACCTGCTCGGGCGCAGCGGCTTCGGCCCGGCCGGCGAGCTGCGTGCGGCCCACTGCCACCTGACGCTCTACCCGCCGCGGCTGCACCGCGTGCTGTTCGCCGAGCACGTCGCGCAGATCTGCTGGTTCTTCTATGGCCGGCACCTGCGCGACGCGGCCGGGGGGATACCGCGGCCGGGCGAGCCGGGGCACCGGCCGCCGCACGATCGCCCGTACCCACCGCAGAAGGTGTTCCCGTTCGGCACCGACCTCATTGCTCGCTTTGGCCGCATGTTCACCACCAGGGAGCCCGCATGACCATGACGCCAGACACCCGTTTGGACAGCAGCGGCGCGTGCGAGGGGGTTCGCGACGATTTTCCGATCATGCGCACCCGTTTCGGTGACCTGCCGCTGGTGTACTTCGACAACGCCGCCACCGCGCAGAAACCGCGGGCGGTGCTGGACGCGGTCACCGACTTCTACAGCACCACCAACAGCAACGTGGGCCGCGGCTACCACCGGCTCGGGCTGGCAGCCACCGAGCGCCTCGAACAGGCCCGCGAGATGGTCCGCGCGTTCATCGGTGCCCGCTCGGTCCAAGAGGTGATCTTCACCAGCGGCACCACCCACTCGGTGAACCTCGTCGCCGACGCGATCGGCCGATCGGTGCTCGGCCGCGGAGACGAGGTGGTGGTGACCGAGATGGAGCACAACAGCAACCTCCTACCATGGCGGGCGCTGTGCGAGCGGACGGGCGCCCGTCTGATCGTCGTTCCCGTCGGCCCGCACGGCAGCGTCGAGCTGGCCGACTTCGCCGCAGCCCTCGGCCCACGTACGAAGATCGCCGCGTTCGCGCACGTGTCGAACGTGCTCGGCACGGTGAATCCGGTGCGGGAGATGGCCGCTCAGGCACGCCGGCACGGCGCGCTGGTCCTGGTGGACGGCGCGCAGGCCGCGCCGCACCGCCCGGTCGACGTCACCGAGCTGGGCGTCGACTTCTACTGCTTCTCCGCCCACAAGGCCTACGGCCCGATGGGCATCGGGGTCCTGTACGGCCGGCAGGATGTGCTCGCCGAGCTGCCGCCGTACCAGGTGGGCGGCGGCACCGTGAAGGGCGTCGCTCTCAACGAACCGGTCGCGTACCTGCCCGCCCCGGCCCGGTTCGAAGCGGGCACCCCGGACGTCGCCGGGGCGATCGGCCTCGCCGCGGCCATCACCTACCTAGACGACCTGGGCTGGGACGCGATCCAGGCGCACGACGCCCGGCTGGTGCACACCGCTCTGGAGCTGCTGTCCACCCTGGAGCGGGTCCGGGTCGTCGGCGACCCGGCCCGCGATCCCGCCGGCATCGTGTCGATCGACGTGGCGGGCATCCACCCGTACGACGTGGGCGGCCACCTGGACGGCAACGGGATCGCCGTGCGCTGCGGGGTGCACTGCGCCAGCGCCTTCCTTGACAGCCTCGGCCTCCTGGGCACGGTCCGGATCTCCTTCGCCGTCTACAACACGGTGGCCGAGATCGAACGACTCTGCCAGTGCCTGGAGACGGTCAAGCCCGGCATGTGGACCCGGGAGCACCCGACGGTCCGATTCCTGTAGCAGCGCCCATCGACGAGGAGGACTGATGTCACAGACCGCCGTCGGCGCCGCCGCCGTCCGCGACGCACAGCGCGCCACCTGGGACGCCGTCGCGCCCGCCTGGCTGCGCTGGCAGCCCGTCTTCGAACAGGGCGCGCGCGTGGTCACCGAGCGGCTGCTCGACCTCGCCGGGGTCGGGCCGGGCCTGCGCGTGCTCGACCTCGGTAGCGGCGTCGGCGAGCCCGCGGTGAGTGCCGCCGGGCGCGTCGGCCCGGACGGCGAGGTGATCGGTCTCGACCTGTCCCCGGAGATGACCGCGATAGCCTGCCGGCACGCCGGGGGACCGCTGTCGTTCGTCACCGGAGACCTGGAAGACCTTGACCGGCCGCCCGCGAGCCTGGACGTGGCGTTGAGCCGGTGGGGTCTGATGTTCGTGCCGGACCGGCAGGTCGCCCTGGCCCGCCTGGCCACTCTGCTGCGTCCCGGCGGCGTGCTGGCCGCCGCGGTGTGGGGCCCGCCCCCGCAGGTGCCGATGATCAGCCTCGCCTTCCGGACGATCGCCGACGAGCTGCGGTTGCCGCCTCCGCCGCCCGGCCAACCCGGCCCGTTCGTGATGGCCGACCCGGGGGCGCTGCGCGCCGAGGTCGCCGCCGCCGGGTTCACTGACGTCATCGTCGAGGAGGTGACCGTGCCGTTCCGGCTCGCGTCGGTGGACGAGTTCGTCGCGTACTCCCGGGATGTGCTGCCCCCGATGATGCGCCGCACCATCGTCGAGCACCGGGGGACACTCGACGATCCGGCGCTGTGGACCGCCGTCCGGCAGGCGGTGCGGCCCTACGCCCGGGACGGGGCGGAGGTCGTCCTACCGTCCCGGGCCCTGTGCGTACGCGGTTTCACGGACGGCCCGGCATGAGGTTCGACACCCGGCTGGTGCACGCCGGGCAGCCCCCGACCGCCGGGTCCGCGGACCTGATTCCTCCGATCCACGTCGCCACCACCTACGACCGGTTCGGCCAGGACGAACGGCGTTACTTCTACGGCCGCGGCGAGAACCCCACCCGGGAGGCCTTCGAGGACTGCCTGGCCGCCCTCGACGGCGGCCGGCACGCCACCGCCTTCGCGTCGGGCCAGGCCGCGGCGGCCGCTGTCCTCGCGCTGCTGGCGCCCGGCCAGTATCTGGCGTGCTCCGACGACGTGTACGGCGGGACCCACGCGCTGTTCGCCGAGACCGCGCGCGCCGGCGTCCGGGTCGACCCGCTCGACCTCAGCGGGCCGGGCGGGGCCGCCGCGATCCGCGACCTGCCGGTCGACCCGGCCATGGTGTGGATCGAGTCGCCGACCAATCCCCTGCTGAAGATCACCGACCTGGCGGCCGTCGGCCGGGCGGCACACGAGCGCGGAGCGCTGGTCGTAGTCGACAACACCCTCGCCGGGCCGGCCCTGCAACAGCCCCTGGCGGCCGGCGCCGACATCGTGCTCTACAGCACCAGCAAGTCCCTCGCCGGACATCTCGATGTCATCGGCGGCGCCCTGGTGTACTCCGACTCCGCACTGCACGACAGGCTGCGCGCATACCGCACCGTGTTCGGCAACGTGCCCGGCCCGTTCGACTGCCACCTCGCCCACCGTGGGGTCAAGACGCTGGCGCTGCGGGTCGCCCGGCAGTGCGACAACGCGGCCGAGCTCGCCCGCGCCCTGCAGGCCGAACCCGCCGTCGAGCGGGTGATCTACCCCGGCCTGCCGGCGCACCCCGAGCACGAGCTGGCCGCGCGCCAGATGCAGCGGCCCGGATCGCTGCTCAGTTTCACCTACCGAGCTGACCCGGAGAAGCTGATGCGCCGGGTCCAGCTGTTCGCGCCTGCGGTCAGCCTCGGCGGGGTCCGCTCACTCATCGAGTGCCCGGCGTTGATGACGCATCGCCCCGTCCCCCGGGTCACACGCCTGCGCCTGGGCATCACAGACAACCTCATCCGCGTGTCGGCGGGCATCGAGGATCCCGCTGACCTCATCGACGATCTCCTCGCCGCGGTGCGTAGCGGCTGACCGGCCGGGCGCACGATGACTCCAGCACTGCGGATTCCCGACGGCGGACTGCTTCTTGACGGAGGGTTGGCCACCGAGTTGCAGCGCGCCGGCTGGCCGATGGCGGCGCCCTGGTGGACCAGCGACGCGCTGCGTACCGAAGGCGGGCGCCGGGCGGTGCGGCGCATCCATGAGCGGTACGTGGCCGCCGGCGCAGACGTGGTGACCGCCAACACCTTCCGCTGCAACCCGCGGGCGATGCGCGCCGCCGACGTCACCCCGGAACACCTGCGCCGGCTGATTCGGGCGGCCGTCGGCCTGGCCCGTGCGGCGGTGGGGGAGCGGGCCCTGGTCGCCGCGTCACTCGCCCCGGCCGCCGACTGCTACCGGCCCGACCTGGTGCCCGGCGACGACGACCTGCGGCGCGAACACGGATGGACGGCTCGCGAGCTCGCCGCGGCGGGCAGCGACCTTGTGCTGGCCGAGACCATGAACAGCGTCCGGGAGGCGGTGATCGCCGTGGAGGCGGCGCTGGCCACCGGCCGTCCGGTCTGGGTCAGCCTGGTCTGCGCCGGCGGGCCCCGGCTGTTGTCGGGTGAACCGCTGGGCGCCGCCGTGCGCGTCCTGTGGGAGCACGGGGCCAGCGCAGTGCTGGTCAACTGCACGACCCTGGACGACACCGAGTCCTGTTTGGAAGTGATGAGCCGGGCAGCCTGGAGGCCATTCGGCGCGTACCCTAATATCGAGAATCGTTTCGCTATACCAAAAAGGAGCGATGTCAATCAGTTCATCCCGGCCGGCATCGGCCCTGCCGCGTTCGCCCGGCGTCTCGCGACCTGGCGCACCCGGTACGGCCTCGACGTGCTGGGCGGCTGCTGCGGCACCTCACCGGAGCATCTGTCGGCGCTCCGGCGCCGGCTGGGACAAGCGGGACCGGCCCGGTCCCGGCGCGCGGACGAGGCTGTCGCGCGCCCGCGAAAGGATGACTTCGATGAGCAGAGCCAACCCGGGTGAGGTCTCCGCCGGTTCCGCCGTCCCGGCGTGGGCCGAACAGGTCACCCCGGGCACCCTGGATGACCCGATCCGGTGGCAACTGGTCCGTGATCTCTTTCCGCTGCGGTCGGATCTGGTGCACTTCGACACCGCCACGCTCGGCTCGGTGCCGGTGCCCGCGCTCGAGGAATTCGGCCGCGCCGACCGCGACTACGCGGCACGCCCGGCCGACCCCTACGAGCGGACCGCGCTGCCGGAGGTCCGGGCCGCACTGGCCCGCAACTACGGCTGCGCCGTGGACGAGATCGCCCTGGTCAACGGTGGCACCGACGCGATGAGCCGGATCCTGGGCGGCCTCGACCTCGAGCCCGGCGACGAGATCGTCACCACCACGCACGAGTGCTACACCGTCCGTTCCCCGCTCAACCTGCTGGCCAGCCGGCGCGGAGTCGTCCTGCGCGCCGTCACCCCGCGCAGCGGCCCAGGCCTGGACGCCGAGGAGATCGTGGCGACCGTGGAGCACGCCATCACCCCCCGCACCCGGGTGCTGCAGTGGGCCGGCGTCTCGCTGACCACAGGGGTCACCTTCCCTACCCGGCTGCTCGCCGAACTCGCCCACGCGCACGGCCTGATCACCGTCGTCGACGGGTCGTTGCTAGCCGGGCAGATGCCATTGAACCTGCACGAGTTGGGCGTCGACTTCGTCGGCGGCGCACTGTCCAAATACCAGTGCGGGCCGATGGGCACCGGCCTGCTCTACGCCCGCAACCGGGTGCTGCCCGACTACAACCCGACGCCGCTGCCACCGTTCTGGCCGGTCGTGTCGCTGGCCTACCCGGTCGAGGGTCAACTGCCTCCCCGCGCCCAAGGCGCCGAACCGGCGTACGACCTCGGCCTGATGCTCCAACAGAGCGACGTCGCCGACCTGTCCCGTTCCGCCGCGTTGATGCATTGCGTGCGGATGTGGGAACGGATCGGCTGGGAGAACGTGCAATGGTACGTTTTCGGGCTCAGCGCGTATCTGAAGCAACGCATCGCCGAGATCTGGGGACGCGGCGCGCTGCTCACCCCGGCCGACGACGACCGGCTGCATTCTGGCATCGTCGCGTTCGAGCCGTTCCACGGCCGGCACGAATCCGCTGGCCCCGGCAGGTATCTGGCCTTCCGGGACCGCCTGGCCGCCGATCACGGTGTCACCGTTCAGGTGACGGCCGTACCGGTCCAGGGCGTGCCCAACCCCCGGTTCGCGATCCGGCTCGCGCCGCACCTGTACAACACGCGGGGGGAGATCGACCAGGCCCTGGACGCCATGGTACTGCTGGGCGAAGAGCTCGCCAGTCCCGCAGCGGAATAGCGCGACGCAGGGATGGGCCAACATAACCAGCGGGCTCGCAGGCCGGTAGGTCCATTTCAGACGGCTGAAAGATGTCTTTCAGAAATGACGGCATCTCTTGACCGACGTCAATAGCGGTTGATACCAATAACGGGCCGATGCACATGGCCGGAGGTGTTGCCGTGCCAGCTGAATCAGTCCATGCCAGAACTGGGTCGAATAACCGGGCCGCGAAGCGGAAACTCGGCACTTCCCTTCCACTGCCGATGCGGATGGCCGACTTCGCCCGCCGCGGATTCAATCTCAACCGCCCGGAGCCACGGCTGCTGTTGGAAACCCACGCGCGCAGTTTCCTGATTGGTTTCAATCTCGCCGCGCGGCACTGGAGAGATCGCCACGACGTGCTGGCCGAGGTGCCCGTCGCCGAACGCGGATTCGCCTACGAGGGCGCGGGCATGTACGCCGCCCTGCGCGACCTGACCACCGCGGACCGGGCCGGCGCGCTGCGCGGCCTGCTCGACGGACCCGGCGCGAACTACGTTCACCTCATCCACGTCGGGGCGGGTTGGCCGCTGACCCCGGTCCGGTTGCCGCTGCGCAGGATCCCGCGGACCCCGCTGCTGCGCTGGCTGGCCCTTGACGGGGAAGGCTTCGGCGCCACGTACTTCGGCGGCCTGGCCGCTGCGCGGCGGCGCTGCGCGGCCCGCCCCGCCGCCGGCCACCCGCGGGGACGCTGGATCGCCACCCTCGCCGGTGTAGGCCGGGCCCTGTGGTTCGTCGAATGCGCCGACGTGCCGGCCATCGCCGCCGTCATCGCCGAACAGCCGGCCGCGGCGCGGCCACACCTGTGGAGCGGGATCGGGCTGGCCGCCGGATACGCCGGCGCCGCCAGCGACGACGAACTGGCCCGGCTGCTCACCGCCGCCGCCGGCTACCTCGACCATCTGCGCCAGGGCGTGACCTTCGCGGCCGGCGCCCGCATCCGGGCCGGCGCCGCGCCGGAGCACACCGAGCGGGCCTGCCGCCGCCTGCTCGGGGTGGACGCCGGGACCGCCGCGGGCTGGACCGACATCGCCGCGGAGGGCCTCACCGAGGCCCTCGACCTGGACGCCTATCTCGAATGGCGGGACCGGCTGCGCCGTCGCTTCACCGAGCGTTGACCGATCCGCACATCCCAACCACGTGGGGAGGACAGGAATGGGGCGCACGCTCCGGTCCGCAGCTGTCACCGCTGTCGGGCTGACGGTCTGCCTTGTCGTCGGGCTGCTGACCATGCGACCGACGCCGACGCGCGGTGCCGTCGACGACGTTACCGACCGTTTCGCCTTCGCGGTGCACGACCTCAACACCGCGCCCCCGGGCGCCCGCAGCGTCCGACAGGTCGCCGCCTCGTACGGCGGCATCCGGTCCTGGATCTCGGCGGTCGGCGCCGCCGTGGGGTTGGCCGACCTGCGCGGCCTCGGCCGGCCCGCGGACGTGTGCCTGGTCGACCCGCGCGACGACTCGGTGCGGGTCGCCCCGGTCCCGCACAGCGGCGGCACCCCGTACCCGCCCCTCGTGCTGCACCCGACCGGCCTGCGCTACGACCACACCATGGCCCCCATGGGCTGCGTACCCGCCGACCTAGACGAGGACGGCGACCAGGACATCATCGTCTACTACTGGGGCCGTTCGCCGGTCGTGTTCTTCAACACCGCCGGCCCCACCGGCCCGCGGCCCGGCGCCTTCCGCGCTGCCGAGCTCGTCCAGCCGATGCAGGTGTGGAACTCGACCGGCCTCAACGTGGCCGACGTCGACGGCGACGGGCACCTCGACGTCTTCGTCGCCAACTACTTCCCCGACGAGGCACGGGTGCTCGATCCGGACGCACCCGCCGACGCCCGCCTGCAGATGCAGCACTCCATGGCGCTGGCCGCCAACGCCGGGCGCAATCGGCTGCTGCTGGCCAGGCCGGCCGGTGCGGATACCATGCCCGCCCTCGTTGACGCCAGTGAGCGCATCCCGGACCGGGCCGCCACCTCCTGGACGCTGGCCGTCGGCATGCAGGACCTCACCGGCGACCTGCTGCCGGAGATCTACCTCGGCAACGACTTCGGTCCCGACCACCTGCTGGTCAACCACTCCCGCCCCGGCGACGTCCGGCTGAAGGCCGTCCTCGGCGACCGCACGGCCACCATGCCCAAGTCGAAGGTGCTCGGCCGCGACTCGTTCAAGGGTATGGGGATTGCCTTCACGTACGAGCGCGGCCAACGCCTGCCGATGATGGTGGTCAGCAACATCACCAGTGAATACGCGCTGCACGAGAGCAACTTCGTGTTCGCGCCGGTCGGCGACGGCGCCGAGCTGCTGCGCGGGCGGGCGCCGTTCGTGGATCGCAGCGAGCCGCTCGGGCTGTCCCGATCCGGCTGGAGCTGGGACGTCAAGGCCGGTGACTTCGACAACGACGGCAGGGACGAACTCCTCCAGGCCACCGGATTCCTCAAGGGCGAGCGGAATCGCTGGCCACTGCTGCAGGAACTGGCCATGGGCAACGACGACCTGCTGCGGCACCCCTGGGCCTGGCCCGACTTCCAGGCCGGCGACGACCTGTCCGGTCACGAGCCCAACCCCTTCTGGGTTCGCACCGGCGACGGCCGCTACCACGACATGTCCGCAGCGCTCGGCATCGACGCCCCCGACGTCTCCCGCGGCCTCGCCCTAGGCGACGTCAACGGCGACGGCCGGCTGGACGCGCTGGTCGCCAACCAGTGGGAGAACTCCCGACTGCTGCTCAACCAGGGCCCCTCCACCCAGTCGCTGGGACTGCGTCTGCTACAGCCGGCCGGCTCCGGTTTCCGGCCCGCCGTCGGCGCCCACGTCGAGGTCGGGGATCCAGAGGGCGTCCGGCGTACGCAGCTCTACCCGGCCAACGGCCACGCCGGTGTCTCGGCGGGCGAGGTGCACACCGCGCACCCCGGCGGCGACGTGGCCGTCACCGTCTCCTGGCGACACGGCGGCGAGGTGAAGCGCGCCACCCTGACGCTGCCCCCGGGCCGGCACACCATTCAGCTCAACTCCGACGGAACGGCGGTACGGCGATGACAACAACAGCGGTGCCCACCCTCACCACGACTGCGGAACCGGCCGCGCCGGCCGTCGCCGCACCCGCGAGGCCACCGGTACCGACACGGGTGAAGGCGCTGCGCCGGTTCGCCGTGTCGATCACTGCTTTCAACATCGTCGGTCACCTGGTCCTGGGCTTCGAGCAGGCGCCGATCACCCCGGTCGTCACCACCCTGGTCAGCTACGCCGTCGCCCTGCTCATGGAGCGGCTCGACAGCTGGAACCACGAACGGAAACCCGAGTACGCCGGTGGCTTCGACAACCTGGTCACGTTCCTGCTCCCGGCACACATCGCCGGCCTGGCCTGCGCCATGCTGCTGTGGGGCAACCAGTCGCTGTGGCCGTACCTGTTCGCCGTGGTGGTTGCCAACGTCGGCAAGTACCTGATCCGGGTCCGGTTAAACGGGCGGCTGCGGCACGTGCTCAACCCGTCCAACTTCGGCATCGCGGCGACCCTTGTGCTGTTCCCCTGGGTGGGTATCGCGCCGCCGTACCACTTCACCAACAACGTCAGCGGCGGGGTGGACTGGCTGATCCCGCTCGGTGTACTCATGCTCGGGTCGATGCTCAACGCCAAGCTCACCGGCCGGATGCCGCTGATCCTCGCCTGGGTCGGCGGCTTCGTCGCCCAGGCGCTGATCCGGTGGCTGGTCTTCGACCACGCGCTGGTCGGCGCCCTGCTGCCGATGACCGGGCTGGCGTTCATCCTGTTCACCAATTACATGATCACCGACCCGGGCACCACCCCCTTCCGGCGGCGGAACCAGATCGTCTTCGGCTTCACCGCCGCCGCCGTCTACGGCGTTCTGGTGCTGTCCGGTATCTCGTTCGGCCTGTTCTTCGCCCTGGTCATCACCTGCGCCGTCCGCGGTCTGGTGCTGCTGGGCGTGGCCCTGCGCGAGCGGCGCTCCACCGCCGCGCCCGCCGCGGCGGTGTCGCCGTGACCAGCATCGCCGTCGTCGGGATGGGGTGCCGCTATCCCGACGCCACCGGGCCGGGCGAGCTGTGGCAGACGGTCCTCGGGCGGCGGCGCGGGTTTCGCCTGCTGCCGCCGGGCCGACTGGGCCCCGGCTACCGCGGCGGGCCGCAGGAACCGGACGCCACCTACGTCACCCATGCGGGCCTGCTGCGCGACTGGCATTTCGACCGGGAGCGCTTCGGCATCCCGGGCCGGCTGTTCCGCTCCGCCGACCTGAGCCACTGGCTCGCCCTGGAGGTCGCCGCCGACACGCTCGCCGACGCCGGCCTCGCTGACGGTGGCCTGGACGCGCTGGGGATCGACCGCGACCAGGTCGGCGTGGTGCTGGGCAACTCCCTGACTGGCGAGTTCAGCCGGGCTTGGACGGTCCGGGCCCGGCTACCGTTTCTGCGTCAGGCCTGCGGCGCCGCCCTGGGCCGCGCCGGCGCCGACGACCAGCTGGCACAGGCCGTGCTCGCCGAACTCGACGACCTGGTCCGCGGCGTCTTCCCCGAAGCGAACGACGAGACGCTGGCCGGGTCGCTGTCCAACACCATCGCCGGGCGCATCTGCAACCACTTCGACTTCCACGGCACCGGCTACACCGTCGACGGCGCCTGCTCCTCCAGTCTGCTGGCGATCATGACGGCCTGTCGGGCGTTGCGCGACGGCGAACTGGACCTGGCGTTGGCCGGCGGCGTTGACCTCAGCCTCGACCCGCTGGAACTGGTCGGCTTCGCCCGACTGGGTGCCCTGGCCACCGACGAGATGCGGGTGTACGACGCTCACCCCACCGGCTTTCTGCCCGGCGAGGGTTGCGGGGTCGTCGCGCTGATGCGGGCCGACCGAGCCCGGCAGCTGGGACTGCGGGTGTACGCCGAAATCCTCGGCTGGGGAACGTCCTCCGACGGCTCGGGTGGCCTCACCCGGCCGGCCGTCGCCGGGCAGGTGCTGGCCATGCACCGCGCCTACCGGATGGCCGGGATCACGCCTGCGGACATCGGCCTGATCGAGGGGCACGGCACTGGCACCGCCGTCGGCGACGCCGTCGAGCTGGCGGCGCTGCGCGAAGCCCGAGGCAACGCCCCGGCCGCCGCGTTGGGCACGGTGAAGGCCAACATCGGTCATACCAAGGCCGCCGCCGGCGTGGCCGGTTTCATCAAGGCCGCCCTCGCCGTGCACCACGGTGTCCTGCCGCCCACCACCGGCTGCGAACAGCCCCACGACCTGCTTCACGGCGCTCCGCTGCGTCTGCTCGACGAGCCCGAGGGATGGGCCACCGGCCGGCGCAACGCGGCACTGTCGTCGATGGGCTTCGGCGGCATCAACACCCACGTCGTGCTCACCGGCGGCGACGCCCGGCCGGCCGTCGTGCCGGCCCGCTGGTCGGTCCCTGCGCCGCGGCACGAGATCGTGCTGCTCGTCGGTTCCGACAAGACCGAACTCGCCGCGCGGCTCGGCGCCCTGGCCGAGCAGGCGCCGCAGCTCAGCATGGCTGAACTGCACGACCTGGCGTGCACCCAGTACCACGCCGGCGCCACCGGTGCGGTCCGCGCGGCGCTGGTCGCCGCCACCCCGGACGGGCTGGCCGACGCCGCCGTCCGGGCGCGCGAACTGCTCGACCTGCCGGGCCGGCTGGCACTGGACGAAGCGCGGGGCGCTGCGGTCGCCTCCGGGCCGCCCGCCCGCGTCGGCCTGCTGCTGCCCGGCCAGGCCGCACCGGTGCGTACCCGGCTGCCCTGGTGGGCGGACGACCTGCCGGTCCCGCCGCTTCCGGCCGACGCCGGGATCACCGACGGCGACACCCGCACCCGGTCCGCACAGCCCGCCGTCGTACGGCAGAGCCTGGCCGCGCTGGCCTGGCTGGATGCCATCGGCTGCCACCCGAGCGCCGCGACCGGGCACAGCCTCGGCGAGATCAGCGCTCTGGTGTGGTCCGGTGCGCTCACCCCCGCGCAGGGCCTCGCCCTAGCCGTGGACCGCGGCCGCGTCATGGACGAGCACGGCAGGCCGGACACCACGATGGCCGGACTGGCCACCAACAGCGAGCGAGCCGAGGAGTTGCTGCGCGGCACCGGAGCCGTGGTCTCGGGCTGGAACGCCCCCCAGCAGACCACGATCTCCGGCCCCGTCACCGACGTGCGGGCCGTGCTGGCCCGGGCCCGACAGGCGGGGATCACCGGCGTCGAACTGGCCGTGTCGCACGGCTTCCACAGTCCCGCCATGGCACCCGCGGCTCGGGCGTTCCGACAGGTCCTCGCTGCCGTCGAGTTCCGGGCCCCCACCGGCACGGTGGTCTCCACCACGACCGGCCGGCCGCTCACCACCGCCGACGATCTGCCCGGGCTCCTGGTGGAACAGCTGACCGCGCCGGTGCGCTTCCACGCCGCTGTAGCCGAGCTCGCCACCCGCTGCGACCTGCTCGTCGAGGCCGGGCCGGGCGTCATCCTCAGCGGGCTGGTCGCGGCCGGTGCGGCGCAGTTGCCGGTGGTGAGCATGGACTGCGGCGGCGACCCACGCCGGCACGCCTTCGCCACCGCCGCGCTCACCGCGGCCGGCGCCGCCGACCCGGCGCCGTTCTTCGCCGGCAGGGGCCATCGGTGGCTCGCCGCCGGTGCTCCGGTCACCTTGCTGGAGAACCCCTGCGAGGCGCTGCCCGACACCGACAACGAGCTGCTCCGCCCGGCACCCGCCGCGGCACCGGTCCGCGTCGACGAGCCACCCGCCGCGGCCGCCGACACCGACCCACTCGACCTCCTCAGGGCCCGCCTCGCCGGGCTGCTGGAGCTGCCGGTCGGCGCCATCCGCCCGGACGCCCGGCTGCTGGCCGACCTGCACCTCAGTTCCCTGCAGGTGGTCCAGATAGTCGCCGACGCCGCCCGGCTGCTCGGCCGCGCCACCCCGTCCGGCAGCGCCTACTTCACCACCGCGACTGTCGCCGAGACCGCCGAGCTGCTCCTCGACCTGCCCGCCGAAGACGGTGCGGGGGAGCGGGTGCACGGCGTCCGGCCCGAGGTCCGCGCCTTCGTCCACGAGTGGGTGTCCCTGGCACCCGGCACCGAGCCCACCGGCGTCGACTGGCAGGTACGCGCCCCGGACGGGCACTGGCTCGCCGCCCTCTGCCGGCCAGCGCCCGGCGCCGCCGTACGCGGGCTCGCGATCGCGCTGGCGAACGCGGCGGCCACCCCGGACGAGGTCGCCGACGTATTGCGCCTGATCGCCGAACACGGTCCTGACCGACTGCTGGTCGTGCACCACGGGCACCCGGCCGCCGAGGCCCTGGCCCGCAGCGCGGTCGCCGAGATCCCCGGCTGCGCCGTCACCGTCGTCCGGACCCCGTCCGGCCGACCGCTGGCCGACCTGCGGCTGTGCGCTCCCGGCGGCTACCGGGAGGTGCGGGTCGCCGAGGACGGCACCGCCGAACGCGTCCGGACCAGGCCCTGGACACCGTCTCCGGCTGCCCCGGCGCTCCTCACCGCCGCCGACGTGCTGCTCGTCACTGGCGGCCTGCGCGGCATCACGGCCAGTTCCGCCGCCGCCGTGGCGGCCAGCACCGGATGCACCCTGGTCATCCTGGGCCGCACCGCCGCCACCGAACCGGCCGTGCGCGACGCCCTCGCCGAGCTGCGTACCCGGGTCCCAGCCCACTATCTCAGCTGCGACGTCACCGACCCGCGCGCGGTGACCGCCGCAGTCGAGGCGGCCAGCGCCTGGGGCACCGTGGCGGGCGTGATCCACGGCGCCGCGGCCAACGCTCCGCGCCCGATGGCCGAGACCGACGCGGCCGGCCTGGCCCGCACCCTCGCCCCGAAGGTCGACGGGCTGCGCAACGTGCTCGCCGCGGCCGGTGACCGGCTGAAGGTGGTCGTCGCCTACGGGTCGATCATCGGCCGTACCGGCCTCGCCGGCCAGTCCGAGTACTGCGTGGCCAACGACTGGATGCGCGCCGAGCTGGAACAGTGGGCCGTGGACCATCCGCGCTGCCGCACCCACGTCCTGGAGTGGTCGGTCTGGGACGGCCACGGGATGGGCGTACGCCTGGGCGCGCTGGAGTCGCTGCGCCACGCCGGCGTCACCCCGATCGACCCGGACGCCGGCAACGCCGCCCTGCAGGACCTGCTCGGCGACCCGCAGACCCCGCTGGCCGTACTCGTCACCGGCCGCTTCCCGCGGGTACCGGCGTTCGTGACCGACGATCCGGAGCCGGTGCCCGGGCTGCGCTTCACCGAGAACCGGCACGACCTGCTGCCCGCGGTGGAAACAGCCCTGGACAGTTCGCTGTCCATCGGCGCCGACCCGTACCTCGACGACCACCGGATCGACGGCACACCCGTCCTGCCCGCCGTGCTCGGTCTCGAGGCCATGGTGCAGGCCGCCACCACCCTGCGCGGGCAACGCGACCAGTGGTCGGTGCGCGACGTCGCGTTCCACGCTCCGATCACCGTGCCCGAACGGTCGACCCGCACGATCCGCACCGCCGCCCTCGCCACCACCGGCGGCGACATCGAGGTGTGTGTGCGCGACGACAGCGACGGCCATGCCACAGTCAGGTTCCGAGGTGTCGTCGACCAGACCGTGCCACCGGCGGTGGAGCAGCAGAGGGGGGCTGAATCAGACTCCTCGTACCCCGACGGCCACCTGCACCCCTTCTACGGATCGCTGCTGTTCCATCGGGGACGGTTCTGCCGGGTGCTGGACTACCGATGGCTGTCGGCCTTCGAGGTGAGCGCCACGGTCGACGCGCGGCCCGCGTCGGACTGGTTCTCCGCCTTCCACGGGGACACGCTGCTGCTCGGTGATCCGGGGATGCACGACGCGAGCATCCACGCGTTGCTGGCCTGTGTGCCGCACCGCCGCGCCCTGCCGGTGGCGGTGGAGCGGTTCACTGTCTGGCGCCGGCCGGAGGGCCTGGTACGCGTCGACGCCGTGGAACGAGAGCACACCAGCGACGAGTACGTGTTCGACGTCCTCGTGTCCGACTCCGACGGGAAGCCTGCCGCGTGCTGGACCGGACTGCGCCTGCGCGCCGTCGGGCCATCCGGAGTGGCCGCGCTGCCGCTGTCCGCGCTGGGGCCGTTCCTCACCCGGCGACTCATCGAGTGCGGCCTCACCGACGACGTCGATCTGGCCTCCGGGCCGCCCGGCAGGACCGCCCTGGCTGCCCGCCCGGGAGTCCGTGGCGTCACGGTCACCGAGCGGCGCAGCGACCGGCTGACGCTCACCGCGCTGTCCCCGAGGCCGGTGGGACTGGCCTGGATCGACGGCTCGGCGCCCCTCCCGCCGGCCGACCACACGATCATGGACCTCGCCGAGGAACTGGGCAGCAAGACCGGCGAGGCGGTGGAGCACGCGCTCGACCGGGTCCGGGTGGCCGAGGCCGCCCTGCCCGGTGCTGGTCTCCCGTTGCGTATCGAGCAGGTCGCCGACCACGGCGTCGTCGTGCTGCGCCGCAACGGCACCCAGGTCCTGACCGCGCGGGTGCCGGTCGACAGGCTGCCGGAGCCGATCACCGTCGCGGTCGCCGTCGGGCACGGGGTGGGCTGACATGCGCGTCTACCTGTACCGCCACCTGGTCACCTTCGACGAGACCAATCTGGTGGGCAACGTCTACTTCGCCCATTACCTGCACTGGCAGGGGCACTGCCGAGAACGGTTCCTCGCCGATCACGCGCCCGGCGTGCTCGCGGCCGTGGCCACCGGCGAGCTCGCCCTGGTGACCGTGTCCTGCGCGATGGACTACTTCGCCGAGTGCTACGCGATGGACCACGTCGAGGTCGAGATGACCCTCGCCGGGCGGGGCGGCAACCGGATCGAGATGGACTTCCGGTTCCGGCGGGGCGACGCGATCGTGGGCGCCGGGCGGCAGACGGTGGCGTGCATGGCGCGCTCCGGCGAGCGCCTGGTGGCCACCCCCGTCCCGGCGGAGCTCGCCGCGGCGCTCGACGAGTACGGCTGGTCGGCCGAGGGGCGCCGGTCACCTGACCGGTCGCTGGCGTAAAGGTAAGCGAGAGTGGCATTGTTGTGGTGCCCCACCCGCAGTGGTCACCCACCTGTCCTGAGGACGTCAACATGACTGAAAGGCGGCAGTACGGACAGCTTTGCGGCCTTGCCGCGGCGCTCGACGTGATAGGCGAGCGCTGGACCCTGTTGATCGTGCGCGAACTACTGATCGGCCCCGCTCGGTTCAACGAGTTGCTGGAGAACCTGCCGGGCATGGGCCCCAATCTGCTCTCCGAGCGCCTGCGCGCACTCGGCATGCGTGGCGTGGTCGAGCACTGCCCGGTTCCCGGCGACGGCCGTGGGCGTCTGTATCAGCTGACTCCGACAGGTGAGTCGCTGCGCGGACCTGTTCTCGACCTCGCCCGCTGGGGCCTGCAGTTCCTGACCGCCGACCAGGCCGAGTTCGGCGTGAGTCGCGCCTCCTGGGGGTTCCTCGCGGTCCAGGCGATGCTGGTCGGGCGTCCAGTGCCCGACGTCACCGAGCGCTACGAGTTCCGGGTGGACGCGGAGGTGTTCCACATCGAGGTGGACGATGGGGCCTCGACTGCCCGGCGTGGTCCGGCCGACGATCCGGCCATCACGGTGACCAGCGACGCCGCCACGTTCGTACAGATCGGTAGCCGAATGCTGACACCGTTCCAGGCCGTCGTCACCGGCCGCATCAAACTCGACGGCGATCCCGACGCGATCGTCCGATGCATCGAGCTCATCGGTCTCGACGTCTGAACCACCCGGCCCGGCCTGGCCGTTCCTGACCGTCCGCTGCGTCATCCTTTCGGCGAGTGACAGTCCTGCTTCACCTCGCTGGCTCTCTGTGGTTGACTGCGTATACGAATCTTAACCATGCGTTGGGTCCGGTCGGGGTGGTGTCCGTGCCTCTCGGCGCGCTGCCGCACGTCGCCGGGCGCTGCCACAGACAACTCAGGAGGGTTGGGTGGGCAACTCCCTTGCCGGAAAGGTCGCCGTCGTCGCCGGGGCCACCAGGGGTGCGGGGCGCGGCATCGCAGTGGAGCTCGGCGCGCGTGGCACCACGGTGTTCGCCTGCGGACGCACCAGCCGCGACACGGCTTCGCCGATGGGTCGACCAGAGACCATCGAGGAGACCGCCGACCTGGTCACTAAGGCAGGCGGTGAAGGGATCGCGATCCGCTGCGACTTCACCTCTCAATCCGATGTGGAATCGCTGCGCGAGCGACTCGAGGCCGACGCGGCCGGTCGCATCGACGTGCTGGTGAACGACGTGTGGGGCGGCGACCCCTTCGTCGAGTGGGGTAAGCCGTTCTGGGAGCACGACCTGGAGCGGTCGCTCACCGCCTGGGACAACGGCATGCGCAGCCATCTGATCGCCCTGCATCGGCTGACTCCACTGGTCATCGCGGCGCAGGGCCTCATCATCGAGATCACCGACGGCGACCGTGACGACTACTACGGATCACTCTTCTACGACGTGGTCAAGGCCGGCATCCGCCGGCTCGGCCGGGTGCTCGGCGAGGATCTCGGTAAGCACGGCGTGACCGCGCTCGCGCTCACCCCCGGCTTCCTGCGCTCCGAGGCGATGCTCGAAGGCTTCGGCGTCACCGAGCAGAACTGGCGCGACGCCGCGGCCAAGGACCCACACTTCGGCATCTCGGAGACTCCGCACTACGTCGGGCGCGCCGTCGCCGCCCTGGCCGCCGACCCCGACGTGCACCGCTGGAACGGCAAGACGCTGTCCTCGTGGCAACTGGCTCACGAGTACGACTTCACCGATGTGGACGGATCCCGTCCCGACTGGGGTGCGTTCCGCGCCACCGTGCTTGCCGACAACGCCACGGAATTCGACCCGGAGGACTACCGATGAGCATTGAGGCGCCAAAGCATTCGGCCAGCCCGTCCGATGCCGACGGCGAGGCACCCGCTGGCCCGCCGGACACCGCCGCCAGCCCGCCGGACACCGCCGCCGGCGTGAGCGGACGAAGCCGGGGCAGCCGAGCCCTGCTGGCCGTCCTGTGCCTGGCGCAGTTCATGCTGATCCTGGATGTCGCGGTGGTCGCAGTCGCGCTGCCGACCATGCAACGTGACCTGGACATCTCGGCCGCGTACCTGCTGTGGATCGGCACTGCCTACTCCATCGGCTTCGGCGGATTCCTGGTCGTCGCCGGCCGCCTGGCCGACCTGCTCGGCTCCAAGGTGATGCTGCTGACCGGCGTGCTTGTCTTCGCGGTCGGCTCGCTGGCCTGCGGCCTCACCGACACCGGTTGGGTGCTGTTCGTCGCGCGCGGCGTGCAGGGCCTCGGCGCCGCGATGGTTTCCCCGGCCGCCCTGTCCATCCTCATGGTCACGTTCTCCGAGGGTGCCGCCAAGGCTCGTGCGCTGGGCGTGTGGGGTGCCGTCTCGGCCGGCGGCGGCGCCGTCGGCCAGCTGCTCGGCGGCCTGTTCACCGGACTCGGCTCGTGGCGGCTGATCTTCCTCGTCAACGTTCCCTTCGCCGTTGTCGTCGTCTGGGCTGTGCTACGTCACGTGACCGAGCGGCCACGCCGGGCCGCCGGCCGCGCCGACCTCGCCGGCGCCGCATTGCTGACCGGCGGCATGATCCTGCTGGTCCTTACCGCGTCCCAGGCAGCCGCGGGCGGCTACACCGCGGGCGTCCTGCTGATCGGCGTGGCCGCCCTGCTCATGCTGGCCGTCTTCTGGCTGGTCGAACGGAAGGTGAGCGAGCCGATCGTGCCACTGGAGCTGTTCCGCAACCGCAACGTCAGCCTCGGTAACGTGATCTGCTTCGCCGCCTCGGGTGTCACGCTCGCGACGATCTTCTTCGCTGCCCTGCTCATGCAGCGCGTGATGGGCGCCGGGTCGCTGGCTGCCGGCCTGACGTTCGCCCCGGTCTCCGCGCTGATCACCGTGGCCGCGCTGAGGTCCGGCGCGCTCGTCAGCAAGTTCGGGGTGCACACCGTGCTGCTGATCTCCGGCGGCCTCAACGCGATCGGCCTGGTCATGCTGGCGCTGGCCCCGGCCGACGGCAACTACCTGCTGCACGTCGCCCCGGCGCTGGTGGTCTTCGGTATCGGCGGCGGCCTCGGCTTCGCACCCGCGATGTTCGTGGCCAGCACCGGCGTCGAGCCCGCCCGGCAGGGCCTGGCCTCCGGGCTGCTGTCCACGTCCCAGCAGATCGGCGGCGTGATCGCCCTGGCCGTCATCAATCTGATCGCGGTACGGGTCACCACCGCCTCCGGCGGTCCCGATTCCGCCGAGGCGTTGACCGACGGGTTCCGGGCCGGCTTCCTGGCCGCCCTGGTCCTGCCCGCGATCGTGGCGGTCGCGGTGCTCGCCTTGCGCCGCACCCCGGCGGCGCCGATGGCGCCGGCTGAGCAGTCCGCCCCGTAAGCCGGTCACCAGCGAAGGGCGGCTCCGCCTTTGCGGAGCCGCCCCTCGTCATCCAATATGGGAGGCGTCCGGCGAATGCCAGGCGCCGGGGCCGTCATTCGAAGACGTGTGGTGCCGGTTCCTCCTCAGGCGTGACCTCCGGGCTGAGCCGCCCGTAGCACCGCGACAGCCGCAGGACCGGGTCCAGCAGCCGGCTGTCCGCCCGGCCATCACGCCACACCCGCGGGTCGACCTGCACGTGCACCACCCGGCCCACCACCAGGTTGCCGTTGCCCACCGGGTACACGTCGACCAGTTCGCACTCGAGATGGGCCGGTGCCTCGGCCACCCGGTTGGGGCGTACCCGCAGCGCGGGCACCGCCGTGACGCCCGCCTCGAGGAACTCGTCCTGACCCGGCCCGAAGTGTTCGGCCGAGCGGTCCAGCTGCTTCAGCAGCCGCTGATCCGCCACGTTGACCACGAACTCACCCGTGGCCCGGATGTTGCGAAGCGTGTCCTTCTCGCCGATCGAACTGAACGCCACGTGTGGCGGATGGTCGGCAACCAGCGTGAAGTACGAGTACGGTGCAAGGTTGCGCCTTCCCGCGAGGTCTACCGTGGATATCCAGGCGATCGGTCGGGGCACCACCAGCGAGGTGATGAGCTGGTACACCGCCGGCTTTCCCCAGGCTGCGGGGTCGATCTCCAAACCTGACCGCGCGTCACGGCCGGCGATCGGGGGCGTAGTTGTCGTCACACTCATCTCCATTTCGTCAGATGTCTGGAATGGAACGACGGGTCAGGTGAGCCAGCACTCCCCGAACTCCAGCAGATCCCGATAGGCGAGGGCGCGGATGTGGCGCATCTCGCGCAGCGTGCCGATCGCATTGCCCGCGGCGCTTCTCTGCATAAGCGACTGGCCGCTGCCCACCAGCACCGCCGCAACGCTGACGTGACGCTCCAGATCCAGCAGGTCGGCGCCGAGCAGGCCGTCGCGAGCAGCGGCAAGGGCCGGATTCGCCGAAGCCAGGTCCGGATACGGAGCGTCCAGCACGGCCAGCAGGCGCCTCAGCGCCGACCGGTAGATGCGGTGCTCAGGCTGCATGGCGCCGGTCAGGTTGATCGCAACCCGCGGTGGCGCCATGGTCGGTCGGACCATCTCCTCGTAGTATTCCGAGGGCATGGCGGCCGAGTGCAGCATCGCTGCGGTGAACGCGTGGACCAGGACCGCGGCGCGGTTCAGGGCCTCAACCGCGACCGCCGGCTCGTCCCGTACGGCCCGTGCCGCCCGGTCCAGCTCGGCGGCGGCGTGCAGGTTGAACAGGAAGTAGCAGTGATGGACCAGCAGCCAGCGGTCCATCCAGTCGCCGTCCGGGTCGAACCACTCGGGCTCCATCCGAGGCCGGTCGTCCGTTGCGGTGGGTGCCGGGCGTAGCGCGGCCAGGATCAGCAGGGCGCCCGCCAGCTCCGCCCGCACATCGTTGATGTCGAGCATGCCGAAGCGCAGGTCCGCGACGGTGCGGTGGAGCACCGCCGCGACCTGGGCGGCATGCTGTTCGGGGGTGAGCTCCGCGTGCCGGATGCGGAAGTAGTCGGAGTGCACCCGAACCGGCGGAGGCAGCGCCGCGACGTCCGCGACGCCGGCGACGGCCTGCAGCCGCCGGCTCAGCGAACCCAGCCGCTCCGTGGCGTGCAGGAATCCCTTGCTCACCCGCTCACCGTCTCCGGTGGTCGCCAGAGTGTCGCGCAACGCCGCCAATCCCTCCTCGGCCTCGGCCCACAACTGGCAGGCCGAGGGACCGAACCTGGGTGCGGCAGAGCGGATCGGCCAGGCGAGCACCACGTACGGGACGGCGGACATCAGTGCGCCAGCGCCGGGGCGCCGCTCAGGCGCACTTCGATCCGGGAGTGACCGTGTAGGGTCGCGTTGAGGAACCGCTCGGACCCGAGCACCGCCAGCCGCGGATACCGGGTCAGCAGGGCCCGCAGCGCCACCCTGGCCTCGATCCGAGCCACCACGTTGCCCAGGCAGGAGTGCGTGCCGCGGCCGAAGCCCAGGTGCGGGTTCGGGTCGCGCGTCAGATCCAGCGTCTCCGGATCGGTGAACCGCTCCGGGTCCCGGTTGGCGGCGGCCAGCACGACCACCACCATGTCGCCGCGGTGCACCGTCCGTCCGGCGATCGTGACATCCTCGGTCGCCGCGCGGCTGACCACGTGCACCGGCCCGCTGAAGCGCACCAGCTCCTCGACCGCGGTGTCGACGTGGGCCCCCGACAGCTCGTTGACCACCTCCGGGTACTGCTGCAAGGTCATCAGCGCGTTGCCGAGGAACCGGGCGGGCACCTCGAACCCGGCGTGCCAGAACGCACGTAGCGAGTTGAACAGGACCTCGTCGGCGTAGTCCAGCCCTTCTCGGTTGGCGGCGACGTAGCCGCTGATCCCGGTCTCCGGGCGGCGGGCCAGCCAGCGGGCGACGTAGTCGCTGAAGTGCTGCCGAGCCGCGAGCCCAGCCTCCTCGCTGTCCGGGTCCAGGCCGGCGTCCATGCTGCGGTGCAGCCGGTCGTTGTGCCGGCGCCATTCCTCGTCAGCCTCCGGCGGCGGCATGCCGACCAAGTGCGAGATGGTGCCCAGCGTGAACGGTGTCGCGAAGTCCGTGACGAAGTCGATGGTGTCCCGATCGGCGAGCCCGTCGAGCAGCGACTCGGCTCGGGCTGCCGCCTCCTGCTCCAGCGCCCGCAGGTCTTGACGACGCAGCGCATCCACTGCGAAATGCCGCAGCGGGGTCTGGTCCGGCGGGTCCAGCGTCTGCAGGCTCAGCAGCGGCCCGGGGGTGGGGATGCCTACCTTGCGGAAGTCCGCCGCGAAGATGTCCGGGTTCTTCAGCACCTGCGTGCAGTCGGCGTGCCGGGTCAGAATCCACGCGCCGAGTTGTTCGTGCCAGTGCACCGGGTCGGATTCACGCAGCGCCCGGTAGATGGGGTAGGGGTCCCGGATGACCTCCGGGTCGAGCGGGTTGAAGAGTTCGTCGGCCACCGCGACCTGCCTTTCCGATGTGATCCGATTTGGCGTCGCCGGTCCGGCGACGCGGGCAGGCGGGCCAAGCCGCCGACACCAGTCGCGCGATCTCGGCCCGCGTGCTCAGCGATCTCAGTGCAGGTAACGCATGGCGGTTCCCCTTTCTGCTCTGGCTTCTTACAGGTGCGGAAAGCCCGGAACCGGCCGGCTGAGCACGAAGCGCTGGCGAGACCGGTGGTTACATTCCGACGCTCCCTACCCCTGCACCGAGTCTCGCTATCGCAGGAATTGCCGGCAAGCGCGGTGAAAGATCTTTCAGTGGAATAAAAGAATTGCGTTACGTCGCAGCGCTCAGAAAGAGCCCTGTTCGCGGGCTGCAAGAATTCATCGATTCATCGAAACGGGCGCTACGGTGAGGCAATATTGATCGCCGTGCTGAATTCAATGCCGCCGGGCGGGGAAGGTAGGTAAGCGGTGTCCATTGCCCCCGAACAGGTAGGACAACTATCGGACGAGGAGAAGCGCAGCCTGCTGGCACAGTTGCTGGGCAGTGACGGTGATCGCGACCGTGAGCGCCTCCTGCAGTCACAGCGCCGGTTCTGGGTCCTCAACCAGGTGTCCACGCAGATCCCCACGCACGTGGTCCGGATCGTCGACGTGACCGGGCCGCTCGACCTGGATCGGCTCGAGCAGGCCGCCGCGGCGCTGGTCGCCGCCCACGACGAGCTGCGCACCGGCTACGTGTCGGTCGAGGGGCGGCCGGTCGCCGCCGTCGCGGATCCCGATGCCGTGCAACCTGAAGTGCTGTTGGTGGAGCCCGCCGCGGGCGAGCCACCGGAGGAGGGCGTCGCCCGCGCCCGGATCCGCGAGGCCGGCCGCCCCTTCGACCTGGCGAAGGCGCCGCTGCTGCGCGTCGCCGCGATCCGCCGGGCGCCCGATCACCACGAGCTCGTGCTCACCGTCCACCAGATGGTCGGCGACGAGGTGGCCGCCGACCGCCTGCTCGACCAGTTGGTCAGCGCGTACGAGGCGTTCACCGCCGGAGCTGCCCCCAGCTTCCCCCGCGCCTCCATCGGCCTCGCCGAGGTCACCGACCGGCGCCGGGCGTTCCTGAAGTCTCCGGCCGCCCGCCGCGAGATCGAGTTCTGGACCAAGCGGCTGGCCGGGGTGCCCGTCCTCGACCTGCCCACCGACCACGCCCGCCCCGTCGACCGGATGCCGTCGCTGCGCGGCTCTCGCCGCAGCCGGCCAATCGACCCGGCTCTGGCCGCGCCGGCCCGCGCCGTCGCCGAGCAGGAGGACGCCACGCTGGCCGCCGTCGTGCTGGCCGGGCTGATCGTCACCCTCAACCGGTACACCCGGGAGCGCGACATCGCCATCGGCCTGCCCGTGGACGGCCGATTCGAGAGCCGCCTGGCCGACGTGCTGGCCCCGCTGGAGAACACGGTCGTGCTGCGTACCGAGCTGAAGCCGGACGAAACCTTCCGGGCCCTGGTCCGCCGGGTGCAGGCCGGCTGGTCCCAGGCCACGGCCCACCAGCACCTGCCGTTCGAGGAACTCGTGGCCCGGCTGACCCCGGAGGCGGACTTCAGCCGCTCGCCGCTGCACCAGGTGCGTTTCGTCGCCCGCGAGCCGCGGTTCGAGACCCGCACCGTCGGCGGCACCACCTGGCGGTTGGCCGACGTTGACGACGGGCTCTCCGCCTTCGACCTCAGCATTCACTTGCGCGAGGGCGCCGATGGCTTGCTGCGGCTGCACGGCGTGTACAACGCCGAACTGTTCGACGCCGAGACCATCGACCTGCTGCTCGACCACCTGATCGCGCTGCTCGGCGAGGCCGTCGCCGATCCGGACCGACGGCACGCCGGTCTGGGCATGCTCACCGACCGCGAGCTCGCCCGGCTCGCCGAGTGGAACCGCACCGAGGCCGACTTCCCGCGCGAGGCCACCCTGCACCAGCTCATCGCCGAGCAGGTCGCCCGTACCCCCGACGCGCTGGCGGTGATGTCCGGCACCGACCGGCTCACGTACGCCGAGCTGGACCGATGGGCCAACCGGCTGGCCAACCACCTGCGCCGCCGGGGCGTCGGGCCAGAGTCGCTGGTCGGCGTCATCGCCACCCGGCGGATCGGCACGGTGGTCGCGTTCCTCGCCGCGCTCAAGGCCGGCGGCGGTTACGTGCCGATCGACCCGGAACAGCCCGCTGAACGCCTCCGTACGGTGCTGGCCGACGCCGGGATCACCGTGGTGGTCGCCGCCAGCGAGGCGGACATGGTGCGGCAACCGGTGGCCTGCGACCCATGGATCCGCGCCGACGCCGACGAGGTGCTCGCCGAACCGGACACCGACCCTGCCGTGCCGGTCGACCCGCAGAACATCGCCTACGTCATCTACACCTCCGGCTCCACCGGACGGCCCAAGGGGGTCGTGGTCCCGCACCGGCAGATCGTCAACTCGACCCTCGCCCGCAGCGCCTTCGGCCGCGAGGCCCCCGAGTCGTACGCCATCCCGGTCGCACTGTCCTTCGACGCCTCCGCCGCCGGTCTCTACTGGACGCTGATCAGCGGGGGCCGGATCGTCCTGCCCAGCGACGAGCAGGTCGCCAACCCGGCCCTGCTGGCCCGGCTGGTGCAGGCCGAGCGGATCACCCACATCACCCACATGCCCTCGTACTACCAGCTGCTGCTCACCGCCGGCGGCCGGCAGCTGATCTCGCTCAAGGACGTCTCCGCCGGCGGCGACGTGTTCCCCGCCGAACTGGCCGTCGAGCACTACCGCACCCTGCCGTGGACGCAGCTCTACAACGACTACGGCCCGACCGAGATCACCGTGTGGGCGACCGCCCAGCTGGCCACCCCGGACGAAGACGGGGCAAGCGTGCCGATCGGTCGGCCGATCCAGAACACCCGCATCCATCTGCTCGACGACGAGCTCAACCCGGTGCCGATCGGAGTGCCCGGCGAGATCTACGTGGCCGGGGACGGCCTCGCCCGCGGCTACCTCGGCCAGCCCGGCACGACCGCCGACCGGTTCATTCCCGACGCCTTCTCCGCGACCCCGGGCGGGCGGCTCTACCGCACCGGCGACCTGGCCCGCTACCACAGCGACGGCACCCTGGAGTTCCTCGGCCGGATCGACACCCAGGTCAAGATCCGTGGCTTCCGTATCGAACTCGGCGAGATCGAGAACACCCTGCAGCGCCACCCGGGCGTCACCAGTGCCGTCGCGGGGGTGCGTCGTCACCCCAGCGGCGAGGACCGCCTCGTCGCCTGGTACCTGCCGGCCAATCCGGCCCAGACGCCCGCCGACACCGAGCTCGTCGCCCACCTGGAACGGCAGCTGCCGCACTACATGGTGCCGGCCGACTTCATGCCCCTCGCCGAGTTCCCGGTGAACGCCCACGGCAAGGTGCTGCGCTCCGCCCTACCCGATCCGGTGCCCACACCGGCCGCCCTGCCCACCGGTGCGGTGCCCCGCCGCCGGGTGGAGCGGGAGATCGCCGAGGTGTTCGCCGAGGCGCTCGGCGTCGCCCGCGTCGGGCTGCACGACGACTTCTTCTCCTACGGCGGCAGTTCGCTGCAACTGTCCCGGGTCGGCGCCCGGCTGTCCAAGGCCTACGGCCTGGAACTGCCGCTGCACGCCATGTTCAGCACGCCCACCGTGGCCGGCGTCGCCGCCCGAGTCGAGCTGTACGAGCGAGAAGGCTTCGAAGGCCTGCGCGCCACCCGCGACGCGGCCGACGACCTGGACCGCGAGGCCGAACTCGATCCCATCATCACCGGCCTGCACCTGCCGCACGCCGACTTCTTCGCACCCAAGGCGGTGTTCCTCACCGGCGCCACGGGCTACTTCGGGGCGTTCCTGCTCGACCAACTGGTCGAGCAAACCACCGCCGACATCTACTGCCTGGTACGGGCGAAGGATCCGGCGGCCGGCAAGAAGCGGCTACGCGACGCCTGCGCGCACTACGAGGTGCCCTGGGACGACCGGTTCGAGCGGCGGGTCCACGCCGTCTGCGGTGATCTCGCCAAGCCGCTGCTCGGTCTCTCGCCGTCGGACTTCGAGGACATGGCCCGGATCATCGACACGATCTACCACAACGGCGCGCTGGTGAACTTCTCGATGCCGTACTCGGCCCTCAAGGCGCCCAACGTGGACGGCACCGTGGAGATGCTGCGCCTGGCCTCGCGGTACAAGGTCAAGCAGGTGCACTTCGTGTCCACCATCGATGTCTTCATCGCCGCCCACATGACCCGCCCGTTCCTCGAGCAGCCCCTGCCCAGCCGGCCGCCGCAGGTGCCGTTCAGCTACCCGCAGAGCAAATGGGTCAGCGAGAAGATCATCATGCACGCGCGCGATCGCGGGCTGCCGGTGACCATCTACCGACCGTCGATCATGATGGGCCATCCGAAGACCGGCGCCTGCCACGCCCAGAACTATGTGCTGACCGCCCTGCGCGGCTTCCTGGAGTTCGGCGTGCTGCCCGACTACAGCGAGTCGATGAACGCGATCACGCTCGACTACGCCAGCGCGGCCATGGTGCACGTGTCCCGCCAGGAGAAGTCGCTGGGCAACATCTATCACCTCTGGAACACCGAGGCGATCCCACACAACGCCCTGTTCCCCTGGATCCGGTCGTACGGCTACCCGTTCGAGGAGGTGCCCTTCGACGAGGCCGTGCAACTGGCCATCAACGCGGGGCCCGACCACCCGGTCTACCCGATGGTGCCGGTGCTGCTGCTCTACACCAGCGGCGACGCGGGGGTGGAGATGTCGATGGAGACCGAGGACGCGATCGACAACCGCAGCGAGTGCATCAACTTGCTCGACGGCATCAAGGGCACCGGGTACCAGCCGGCCCCGCTTGACGAGAAGTACATGCACGACTGCCTCGACTTCCTCGTCCGCCACGGCCAGCTCGACCCGCCGGACCGCTTCCCCCGCCGGCGCTGACCGGCCCAGCCCCAGATTTCCGCCGCCGCGTCGCGCAAGCACGCCGCCGCGGCGGCGGAACTCCAAGCAACGACCCGAGACGCGAGTGCCCGAGAGGACGTCATGACCCAGAACACCGACCACAGCGACATCGCCGGGTACGCCGTCGTCGTCAACGACGAGGAGCAGTACTCCGTCTGGCGCGCCGACCGCACCCCGCCCGCCGGGTGGCGTACCACGGGATTCCAGGGACCGCGCGCGGACTGCCTCGCCCACATCGAGTCGATCTGGACCGACATGCGACCGCTGTCGCTGCGGCGCCGCATGGCCTCCTGACCGCGGTCCCCGACCGCCACCCTGTCCGCACGACCCACGGAGGAGCCATGTCCCCGGACCAGCGGGCCGACTTGTCTGCGGCGAAGGCCGCGCTGCTGAGGCGGTGGCGTTCCGGCGCTGCGGCCGCCGGGTTGCCGCCCGTCGACTCCGCGATCCCGCCGGCCGGACCGGGACCGGCCCCGCTCTCGGCAGCCCAGCGGCGCCTCTGGTTCGCCGAGCAGCTCATGCCGGGCACCGCCGCCAATAACCTCGCGCACTGCCTCGCGCTGAACGGACGCCTGGACGCCGAGGTGCTGCGGGCCGCGCTGGCCGACCTGGTCGCCCGGCACGACATCCTGCGTACGGTGGTGCACACGGTCGACGGCGAACCGGTGCAGGTGCTGCGGGACGGGGCGGCGCCGACGCTGGAACTGGTCGACCACCGCGACCGGGAAGGCGGTGACGACCTCGCCGCCGCGGTGGCGTACGCCCGTACGGTCGCCGACACCCCGATGGACGTGGCCGCCGGCCCGCTCGCCCGGTTGGTGCTCTGTCGCACCAGCCGCCGCGACGTGCTCGTCCTGGTCGTGCACCACCTCATTGCTGACGGCTGGGCCCTCGCCGTCGCGCTGCGTGAGCTGTCCACCTGCTACACCGCCCGCCTCGCCGGGGTCCCGGCCGCGCTACCGGCCCTGCCCGTCCGCTACGCCGACGTGGCCACCTGGGAGCAGAGCCGGGACCACGGCGAGGACCTTGCCTACTGGCGTCAGCGGCTGGCCGGGCTGCGACCGCTGGCCCTCCCGACGGATCGGCCCCACGCGGCCGAGCCCACCGGCGCAGGCGACTGGTGCGAGCTCGGCCTCACCGCCGCCGACGACGAGGCGATCCGGCGGTTCGCACGCGCCGAGAACGTCACCGTGTACATGGTCCTGCAGGCGGCCTTCACCGCCGTCCTGCACGCCATCACCGGTGACCCCGACATTGCCGTGGGCGGGGCGGTCGCCGGCCGGCAGCGGCCCGAGGTCCACGACCTCATCGGCAACTTCACCAACACCGTGGCGCTGCGCACCCCGGCACCCTCCGGGAGCACGTTCCGCGGGTTGCTCGGCGCCGTCCGCGAGACCGTGCTGGGGGCACTGGCCCACCAGCGCGCACCGTTCGACCGGGTTGTCGAGGAGTTGCACCTGTCCCGCTCCGCCGCCCACTCCGGCCCGCTGAACGTCCTGTTCGTCCTGCAACCCCCAGTCCCGGCCGTCACCTTCGGCGGCACGACCGCCGAGGCCGTTCCGCTTGGCTGGCGCACCGCTCGCGCCGACCTGGAACTGCACCTGTCGGAGGCTCCGGCACTGCACGGCGGGCTGGTGTTCCGCACCGACCTGTTCGACAGCGGCACCGCCCGACACATCGCCGAGCGGATCACCAGCACTCTGCGTGCCGTGCTCACCGCACCGGACGCCCCGCTGGTCGAGGTTGCGGCCGCCGGACCCCGGGAACGCGCCCTGCTGGCCCGCTGGTCGGCCGGCCCGCACCGGACCACACCCGAGGAGACGCTGCCCGGCCTGGTCCTGCGCAGCGCCGCGCGCCGGCCCGAGGCACCCGCCGTCACCGCCGAGGGAACCGTCCTGACGTACGCCGCCCTCGCCGCCCGTTCGGCCCGGATCGCCGCCCGCCTGCGTGCGCTCGGCGTCGGCCCCGAGGAACCAGTGATCGCCGCTCTGCCGCGCTGCACCGACCTGGTCGTCACCGCCCTCGCCGTCATGCGCGCCGGCGCCTGCTACACCCCGGTCGATCCGGCACATGGGCCGGACCGGCTCGCCGAGGTGCTCCAGCGCAGCGGCGCCCGAGTGCTCATCTGCGGCGACGACCTCGCCGACCGGCTGGCAGCCGACAACGTCACCGTCGCGCACCTACTGCGCGCCGGTGGCGATCCTGCGTCCGGCGATCCCGCGTCCGGCACCGCCGGGCTCGAGAATCGCCTGCCCGCCGTGGACCCCGACAGCGCCGCCTATCTGGTCTTCACCTCCGGCTCCACCGGAGAACCGAAAGGCGTCGTCATCAGCCACCGATCGGCGGTCAACCACGCCTTCTCCCTGGTTGACGAGCACGGCTTCGACGAGCACACGGTGCTCGGCGCGATCGCCTCGCCGGCCTTCGACGCCTCGATCGTCGAGCTGTTCGGCCCGCTCGCCGCCGGCGGGACCGTCCATCTCATCGCCGCCGAGGATACCGCCGACGGCTCCGCCCTGGCGGCCGCCCTGCACCGCGGCGGCGTGACCGCGCTCTCGGCCACCGCCACCGTGTGGCACCTGCTGCGCCGGTCGCCGCAGCAGGTACGCGTGCGCGCCATGGTCGGCGGCGAGCCCGTCAGCGAAGTGCTGGCCCACTACCTCGCAACGACCCAGGAAGCCGCCTTCACCCAGTACGGGCCGACCGAGGCGAGCATCTGGTCCCTGGTCGCCCGGTTGCGTCCCGGACAGCCCGTACCCCTTGGCGACCCCATCCGCAACACCACCTGTCACCTGCTCGACGAGGACCTGCGGCCGGTCCCCGCCGGCGCGGTGGGTGAGATCTGCCTCGGCGGCGCCGCGGTCGGCCGCGGCTACCTCGGCCAGCCCGCACTCACCGCGGACCGGTTCGTGCCCGACCCGTTCAGCGCGCAGCCGGGCGGCCGGCTGTACCGCACCGGTGACTACGCCCGCCGGCGCGGCGACGGCACCCTGCAGTTCGCCGGCCGCCGCGACGGGCAGGTCAAGGTCCGCGGCCACCGGGTGGAACTGGGCGCCGTGGAGTCCGCCGCCGAACGGCACCCCGCGATCGCCGAGTGCGCCGCGGCGGTACACCAGGATCCGGCCGATCCCGACAGCCAGCTGCTCGTCGGATACCTAGTACGCCGTGGTCGGCCCGGTGACCCGGACAGCGACCTGGTGCCGACCGTGCGCCGGCACCTGCGTCAGCTGCTGCCGTCGTACCTGGTGCCGGACCGCTTGGTGGTCCTGCCGGAGCTGCCCCGCACCGGCACCGGCAAGGTCGACCGCGTGGCGCTGCCCCGGCCAGCGGGCAACGTCCGCCGGGCCGAGCACCCGTACGTGGCGCCGCGCACCCAGCTCGAACGCGAGATCGCCGAGTGCGTCGGGGAACTGCTGCAGCTGGATCGCGTCGGCGTCACCGACGACTTCTTCGAACTCGGCGGGCACTCCATCCGCGCCGCCCAGCTCGTGGTGCGCTTGCAGGAGCGGTACGACGTCGAGATCGTGCTGCAGAAGCTGTTCGACACCCCGACGGTCGAGCACCTGGCGAAGCTCATCGAGGCCGGCATCGACCGCCGGGCCCAGCTCGCCGACCGTCAGGTCGCGCTGCGGCGGATCGTCGACGCGCTGCCCGGCGACCAGGTCGATCAACTGCTGTCCCAGCTCATCGCCGAGCGGGCTCACGACCCGCAGGCACCCGCACACTGAGGAGCCGCTGATGCAGTTCGGAATGTTCTTCGAGCTCCAGCTGCCCAGGCCGTGGCGGCCGGACAGCGAGCAAGAACTGGTCCGCAACGCCCTGCACTGGGCGGAGGCAGGAGAGCGGGCCGGCATCGAGTACGCCTGGGCCCAGGAGCACCACTTCCTCGAGGAGTACTCGCACTCCACCGCACCCGAGGTGTTCCTCGCTGCGGTCAGCCAACGCACCACCCGGATGAGACTCGGCCACGGCATCACGCTGATGGCCCCGGCCTACAACCATCCGGCCCGCGTGGCCGAACGCATCGGCATGTTGGACCTGGTCAGCGGCGGCAGGGTCGAATGGGGCACCGGCGAGTCCAGCTCCCGGCTGGAGCTGGAGGGCTTTCGCGCCAACTACATCGAGAAGCGGGCGATGTGGGCGGAGGGCCTACGGCAGGCCACGCTGATGATGGCGTCCGAGCCGTACCCCGGCCACCGCGGCCGCTACTTCTCCATGCCCCCGCGCAACGTCGTGCCCAAGCCGGTGCAAGGCCCGCATCCCCCGCTGTGGGTCGCGTGCACCAACCGGGAGACGCTGAAGATGGCCGCCCGGCTCGGCCTCGGCGCCCTGACCTTCTCCTTCATGGACGCCGGCGAGGCCCGATTCTGGGTCAACGAGTACTACGAGACGTTCGAACGGGAATGCCGGCCCATCGGGCAGACCGTCAACCCCAACGTCGCCATGCTCGCCGGTCTCATGCTGCACCGCGATGCCGACGTGGCCCGCGAACGCGGACTGGAGGGGCAGCAGTTCTTCAAGTGGGCGCTGGCCCACTACTACCGGTTCGGTGCGCACGTACCCGGCCGGACGTCGCTGTGGGAGGAGTTCCAGCGAACGCGGCCAGAGCCGATGGCGGGCCTGGGCGCGGTGAACGACCCGGCCGGCGCCCGCGAACACTTTCGCGAACTGGAGGACGCCGGTGTCGACCAGGTCATCCTGCTGCAGCAGGGCGGCCGGTACGAGCACGAACACATCTGCGAGTCGCTCGATCTCTTCGGCCGCGAGGTGCTGCCCGAGTTCGCCGAACGGCACGCGGTCCGGCAGGCCAAAAAGCAGGCGCGACTGGCTCCGTACATCGAGGCCGCGATGGCCAACGTGGTGCCCCCGGAGGAGATTGAGCCACCGGTCGTCGAGGCCTACCCACGGCTGTGGGAACGCGAGGGGGTGACCGGCACCCAGGTGGGCGGGCAGCGCGCCCTCGACGCTGCCTCGCTCTGGCGCCTGCACGTCGGCGGTGCCAGCGGAGACAGCCGTGGCTGACACCGTCGCCGGCCTGCTGCGCGTGGCAGCCGAGCGGGATCCGGACGCCGTCGGCTACGGCTTCCTCGCCGACGGCGAGACCGACCTGCGTACGTTGACCTGGGGTGAGCTGGAACGTGCTGCTGCGCGCGTCGCGGCGCTGGTCGGCCGGGTTGTCGCGCCCGGCGGCCGGGTGTTGCTGGTGTTCGAGGCGGGTCTGGACTTCGTGACCGCGTTCTTCGGCTGCCAACTGGCCGGGGTGGCCGCCGTCCCGGTCTATCCACCCGCACCGGCCCGGCCGGCCCCGGGACTGGCGAACCTCCATCGGGTCGCCGCCGACTGCGGCGCGGAGCTGATTCTGGCCGGTCCCGCCACGGTCGGGTTCGGCGCGGTGGACGCACCGGCGCCGGGCCCGCCGTGGCTGTCGATCGCCGCGGCCACCGCCGAGGATCCCGACGACCTGACGGCTACCGACGTACGCCCCCACGATCTGGCCCTGTTGCAGTACACCTCCGGCTCGACCGGCATCCCGAAGGGCGTGGTGCTGCGCCACGCGCACCTGCTGGCCAACCTGGAGTCGCTGGACTGGTTCGTCTGCCGACCCGCCACCGGCACCGTCGTGTCGTGGCTGCCGATGTACCACGACATGGGCCTGATCGGCACCCTGCTCTACCCGCTGTACCGGCGGATGCCCGCCTATTTGATGTCCCCGCTGCATTTCCTGCACCGGCCGCTGCGCTGGCTGGAACTGATCACCCGGGTCGGCGCCACGATCAGCGGCGCACCCAGCTTCGGCTACCAGGTCTGCGTCCGGCGGGCGGCCGCGGCCACCGGGCTGGACCTGAGCAGCTGGGAGGTCGCGTTCAACGGGGCCGAGCCGATCAGCGCCGCGGTGATGAGCGAGTTCGAGCGCTCGTTCGCGCCCGCCGGGTTGCGGCCGGGCACGCTCCGTGGCTGCTACGGCATGGCCGAGGCCACCCTGCTGATCTCCGGCGACCGACGCGGCGACCGGCCCGCCACCGCGGCGGACGAGCGCCTGGACGGCGGGCGAGTGACCTCGGGCGGCTTCCCGCCCGGCCACGACGTGCACATCGTGGGCCCGGACGGGCAGCCGGTTCCGGATGGTACGCCCGGTGAGGTCTGGTTCCGCGGGCCGAGCCTCAGCGACGGCTACTGGGGTCAGCCAGAGGCGACCGCCGCTGCCTTCGGTGCCACCCTGGCCGGCCACGGTGGCGGCTTTTTACGCACCGGCGACCAGGGCGTGGTCATCGACGGTCGGCTGTTCGTCACCGGCCGGCTCACCGACCTGCTCGTGGTGCGTGGCCGCAACGTCCACCCGCACGACCTGGAGCGGACCGTGCAGGACGTCGACAAGCGGTTGCGCGCCAGCGGCGGGGTGGCCGTGGCGCTGGACGGACCCGACGGTGAGCGAGTCACCGTGATCCAGGAGGCCGCCACCCTCGACCCCGCCACGCTGCGCCGGCTGGCCCTCGCCGTGCAGAGCGCGCTGCTGACCCACCACCAGGTGCCCGCCGACGTGGTCCTGGTGCCACCCCGCAGCATCCGCAAGACCTCCAGCGGCAAGCTGCGCCGCTCCGCCACCCGCGACGCCCTGCTCGCCGGCGAGTTGGAGGTCCTGTTCCGCAGCAACGCCGACGAGACGGAGGCGATCGATGTTCCCGCCCCGGCCCGCTGACCCTCCGGACGGCCTGCTCGGCCGGATGATCCGGGCGATCGCCGATCTGACCGGCCGAGAGCCCGGCGAGATCGATCCGGACGAGACGTTCGCCGGCAACGGACTGGACTCGGTCCGGGTCGCCGCGCTGGCCGACGGCCTGCGCGAGGAACTGGGCCACCCGGTCGACGTAGCCGTGCTGTTCGAGCACCCCACGCTGCGCGCCCTCGCCGCCCACCTGGAGCGCGTCCCGGCTACCGAACCCACCACCACCGCCGCCACCCCTGGCACCGCGGTGGCGGTGGTCGGTCTGGCCTGTCGGATGCCCGGTGCCCCGGACGCCCGTGCCTTCTGGCGGCTGTTGCTCGACGGGCTGGACGCGGTCGGGCCCGCGCCCGACGGCCGCGGCCGGTGGCCGCGGCCGGGCGGCTTCCTGCCGGACGTGACCCGCTTCGACGCGCCGTTCTTCCGGATCTCCGCCGAAGAGGCGGAACAGATGGACCCCCAGCAGCGGATGCTGCTGGAGGTCACCTGGGAGGCACTCGAGGACGCCGGCGAACTGCCCAGGAAACTGCGGGCCTCGGCGACCGGTGTGTTCGTCGGTATCTCCACCGCGGACTACTCCCGCCAGGTGCTCGCTGGTGAGCTGGGCCGGTTCGCGGCCACCGGCAACTCCACCGCCGTCGCCGCCAACCGCATCTCCTACGCCTTCGATTGGCGCGGCCCCAGCCTGGCCGTCGACACGGCCTGCTCGTCCTCCCTGGTCGCCGTCCACCTCGCGGTGCGCGCGCTGCGCTCCGGCGACTGCGACCGGGCCGTGGCCGGCGGCGTCAACCTGCTGCTCGACCCCCGGTTGTCCGGCGGCCTCGACCACGCCGGAATGCTGGCCGCCGACGGGAGGTGCAAACCCTTCGCCGCTTCCGCCGATGGGTACGGCCGCGGCGAGGGCTGCGGTGTGCTGGTGCTCAAACGGCTCGCCGACGCCCAGGCCGCCGGCGACCGGATCTATGCGGTCATCGAGGGCTCCGCGATCAACTCCGACGGCGCCTCCAACGGCCTCACCGCCCCGAATCCCGGCGCACAACGGGCGGTGCTCGCCCGGGCGTACGCCGATGCCGGTCGCACCCCGCGTGAGGCCCGTTACGTCGAGTGCCACGGCACCGGCACCCCGCTCGGTGATCCGATCGAGGCCCGGTCGCTGGCCGCCGTCCGGTCCGTCGGCGAAGGCCCGATCGAACCGTGCCTGATCGGCTCGGTGAAGAGCAACATCGGCCATCTGGAAGCCGCAGCCGGCATCGCGGGGCTGATCAAGACGGTGCTGGCCGTCCACCACGGGGTGATCCCACCGAGCCTGCACTTCACGCAGCCGAACGGCACCATAGCGTTAGAGGATCTTCGCCTGAACGTGGTGACCCGGCCGGAACCGTGGCCCGATCTTGGACGCTGCGCCGGGGTCAGCGCCTTCGGGTTCGGCGGCACCAACGCGCACGTGGTGCTCGCCGCGCCACCGGCCTCGGCCACCGCGGTGCCCGCCGGGGCACCTGGGCGGGCAACCGGTGCTCAGGTACGCCCAGAGGACGGGCCGCTGCCGGTGCCGTTGAGCGCGCGCAGCCGCGACGGGCTCCAGCGGCTGGCCGCCAACCTCGCCGACCGGCTGGCCGGTGCGGACCCCGCCGACGCCACAGCCGTCGCCGCCACCATGGCGCTGGCCCGCACGGCGCATCGCCCGTACCGGGCCGTGCTCCTCGCCGACCGCCCAGAGGCGATCGGCGAACAGGCCCGGCAGTTGGCCGTCACGCTGCAGACGTCGGCTCCGGCGAAGACGCCGCCCGCCGCACCGGCGGTGGGCTTCGTCTTCGCCGGCCAGGGCAGCCAGTGGGCCGGGATGGGCACCGAGCTGTACCACGCCGACCCGCTCTTCAGGTCGGCGGTGCGCCGCTGCGACGAGATGGTCGGGCAGCTGCCCGGCTTCCGCATCGAGGAGGTGCTCAGCGGCCGCTGCGACGTGGACGTCGACGACACGGCGGTCGCGCAGGTGCTCATCGTGGCCGTCCAGCTCGCCCTGGCCCGGGTCTGGCGCTCGCTCGGCGTCCGGCCGGTGGCCGTTGTCGGGCACAGCGTCGGCGAACTGACCGCCGCCGCGGTCGCCGGCATCATCACCGAGGCTGACGCGCTGCGGCTGGCCGCCCGGCGCGGCGCCGCGATGGCCAGCGCCCCGCCCGGCGCGATGGCCGCCGTCGGCCTCACCGAGGCGGACGCGGTCCGGCGATACGGCGACCGGCTGGACACGGCCGCGGTCAACGCCCCCGCCGTCACCGTGCTCTCCGGGCCGGTCGCCGATCTCGAGGCCACCGCCGCCGAGCTGCGCGAGCAGTCCGTGCCGGTCACCGTGCTGCCGGTCCGCTACGGATTCCACAGTCGACTGATGGACGAGGCGGCGGACCGGTTCACCGCCGACATCGGCGATCTGCGCCCGGCCGCCGGCGAGGTGAGCTTCCACTCCACGGTCACCGGCGGGCCGGTCGCCGGCGACAAACTCGACGCGGGCTACTGGGGCCGCGGCGTGCGCGGTCCGGTGCGGTTCGCCGACGCGGTGTCGTCGATGCTGGCCGTCGGCGTGACCGTGCTGGTCGAGATCGGGCCGCGGGCGGTCTTGCAGGGCTCGCTGCGGCGGATCATCGAGGGCACCAATGTCACCGCACTCAGCACCATCAGAGGTGAGACAGCCCAGCACGCCGCGTTGCTCCGGACCGCGGGTGAGCTGTGGCGCCTCGGCGCGCCCGTCAACTGGCGGCACGTGTACCGCGGACCCCGCCGAGTGACGTGGGCGCCTACCCACGCCTGGGACCACCAGCGGTACTGGGCCCAGGCCGCACCGGCCGCGGCCGCCGCACCGGCCGCCGCGGGCCTGCTCGGCGCCCCGATCGACCTGGCCGACGCCGGTCACCGGGTCTGGCAGAACGACCTGCGCGTGACCGGACGGTCGTGGCTCGCCGACCACCGGGTGAACGACGCCGTAATCCTGCCGGCGGCCGGCTACCTCGAGGTGTTCGCCGCCGCCGCAGAGAGCCTGTCCCCCCGCGGCCTGGCCCCGGCCGCGGTCACCATCGTGCGGCCCCTGCCGGTGGACGACGTGGGCGTACGCCTCCAGTGCACGGTGACCGAGAACGGCGACCGGCGGGAGGCGGTCGTGCACGCCCGTACCGCCGGCACCGACTGGCAGGTGCACGCCCGCGCCCGGCTGGCGCCCGCAGCCGACCCGCCGGCACGGACCGACCTGACCGAGGTGGCCGCCCGTTGCCCGAACGTGGTCGCCGGCCCGGCGCTGTACGCCGCCCTGGCCGACCGCGGTCTGCGGTACGGCCCGTCCCTGCGCGCCGTCCGCGAGGTGCGGGCCGGTGATCATGCGGCGCTGGCTCAGCTGGCGCTGCCGGATGGCGACGAGCACGCCGACCGGATCCGCCTGTGGGATGCCGCTTTCCACGCGATCGCGGCGACCGGCACGGCCGCGGACACGACCGGCGGCCCGATCGTCCCCACCGGCGCCGACGAGCTCGCCTGGTGGGGGCCACCCCGGGACGCCCGGTGGGCGCACGTCGAGGTCCGACAAGCTGGCCCCGACGGCCTGCTCGCCGATTTCGCCCTGCTCACCGACGACGGTGACCCGGTCGCCCGGATCCGCGGCCTGCGGCTGCGGCCGCTGGGCCCGGGCACCCCACCGCCGCGGCGCCTCTACGCCTACGACCTGCCCTGGCGGCAGCAGGCCCCCGAGGCCGCCCGGCCCGAACCGCCCGGTCCGTGGCTGGTCCTCGCGCCCCCGGACGGCCTGGGCGCCGCGCTGGCCCGGCGCCTCGCCGACGCCGGTGCCACGGTGTGCACCGCGGCGCCCGGCGCCCCGGTCCTCACCGGCGGCGGGCAGCTGCGGATCGACCCGCTCGACGCCGCGCAGTACCGGCTGCTTCTCCGGCAGCTGGGCCCGACCCTGTCGGCCGTGGTGCACCTGCTCGGGGCGGGCAGCGCCGACGCCGCCGGCGCCGTGGAGTCGGCGCTGCACCTGGTGCACGCCGCCACCTTCGACGTGGCCCAGCCCCGCCTGCTGTTCGTCACCGCCGGCGCCCAGCCGGTTGCCGGCCGGACGGTGACCGATCCGGCCGCCGCCGCGGTGTGGGGGCTGGTCAAGACCCTCCCGCTGGAGCATCCGCGGCTCGAGGCCGGTTGCCTCGACGTCGACCCGGCTGGCGATCCCGTCACCGCGATCCGCGCCGAGTTGCGTACCGCCGGCAGCGACGCCGACGCCGGCTACCGGGGCACGACCCGCTACGTGCGGCGGCTTGCGCAGACCCCCGTGCCGTTGCCCGCGACGGTGCCGGTCGACCCGAACGGCACATACGTGATCACCGGGGGTACCGGCGCGCTGGGCCGACAGGTCGCCGTGCGCCTGGCGCAGCGGGGTGCCGGACGGATCGTCCTGGTCGCCCGCCGCGCCGCCGCGGTGCCGCCGGAGCTGCGCGAACGCTGCCCCGACGTGCAGGTGGTCGCGGCCGACGTGGCCGACCGCGCCGCCCTGGCCGCCGCACTCGACCGGGCGCGGGCCGCGGGCAGGCCGCTGCGCGGCGTGGTGCATGCGGCCGGTGTGCTCGACAACGCCGCGCTCCTGGACATGGGCGGTGCGGCGGTGCGTACGGTGCTGGCGCCGAAGGTGGACGGCGCCTGGTACCTGCATGAGCTGACCAGCGCAGACCCGCTCGACTGGTTCGTGCTGTTCGCCAGCGCCGCCGGCGTGCTCGGCTCGCCCGGCCAGGCCAACTACGCCGCGGCCAACGCCTGCCTCGACGCGCTGGCCCACCACCGGCGGGCACTCGGCCGCCACGCCGTGGCGATCGACTGGGGGCCGTGGGGCCAAGCCGGCATGGCCGTGGACCGGGACGCCGGCCTCGACCACGAGTTGCGGACGGCGGCCAGCGTCATCGAGCCGGTGGACGGCCTGGCCGCGTTCGAGTCGCTGGCCGCCGGGCCTGCCGTGCAGCCGGTCCTGCTCCCGTTCGACATCGCGGACCTGACCTCGTTCTACCCCTCGGACCACGGCCGTGGCTTCCTCGCCGAGGTGACCACCGAGCAAGGCGAGACGCTGCGCACGGTGGGCACGCCACGGTCCACGCGCCCGGACCTGGCCGTGCCGTACGTGGCCCCACGCACCGACGTCGAGGAACGCATCGCCGTTATCATCCAGAATTCCACCGGCATCGAGCAGATCGGCGTGCACGACCCGTTCTTCGAAATCGGTGGCGACTCGGTGATGGCCAACCAGATCCTCGTCGAGGTCAACCGCGTCCTGGGCGTCCAGATCCGGCCCGAGGACGGATTCGCCGCCCTGACCGTGGCCAACCTCGCCGCCCTCGCCGAGGCGGAGGTTCTCGCCCGCCTGGACGACCTCAGCGACGAAGAGGCGGCACGGCTGCTGGCACAGTCCGAGAGGGGAGACAACCATGACATCTGACGTCCGGCCCGTAACGCAGCAGCCGGCCGCGAGCGCCGGCCCCGGGCTACGTCCGAACGCGGTGGGTGCCAAACATCTGGTCTTCTTCGTCGTTTCGGCTGCCGCGCCGCTGACCGGCATGGCCGGTTTCGTGGCGCTCGCCTTCCTGTTCAGCGGCATCGTCGTTCCGGCCGGCTACCTGATCGCCGGGGCCGTCTACGCGTTGTTCGCGGTCGGTTTCACCGCGATGAGCCGGCATGTGCGCAACAGCGGCGCGTTCTACGCGTACGTCAACGCGGGACTCGGACCGGTCGCCGGGGTCGGCGCCGCGGTCATGGCCTACGTGGCGTACGCGCTCGGCCAGGTCGGGTTCGTCGCCGCGTCCGGCGTCTTCAGCTCGCTGATGCTGCAGGAGATCGCCGGGGTGCGGGTGCCGTGGCAGGTGTCCGCGCTGGCCGTCGGTGTGCTGGTCGCCGTGCTCGCGTTCTTCAAGGTGACCGTCGGCGCCCGGGTGTTGGGCCTGCTGCTGGTCCTCGAACTCGGGGTGCTGTTCGTGCTCGCGATCGCGGTACTGTTCACCGGCGGACACGAGGGGCTCTCCTTCCACAGCTTCAACCCGTGGAACCTGCTCACCCCGACGGTCGGTGTGCTGTTCGTGTTCACCTTCGTCATGTACACCGGCTTCGAGCAGACCGCGGTGTACGGCGAGGAGGCCCGCGATCCGCGGCGCACGGTGCCGCGCGCCACCTATGCCGCGCTGGCGGTACTTACCCTGGTGTTCTCGTTCATCTCGTGGATCATCCTGATGGCGGCCGGGCCGTCCCGGCTGGACAGCCTGCTGTCGGGCGATCCGGCCGAGCTGATGTTCACGCTGTCCACCGACTACCTGGGCGAGGCGCTCACCGCGATGATGCGGATCCTGGTGGTGACCAGCTTCATCGCCGGCGTGCTGGCACCACACAACGTGGGTACGCGCTACCTGTTCTCGCTGGGCCGGGAAAAGGTGCTGCCGGCGGCGTTCGCCCGGGTCCACCCGGCGACCCGTACGCCCAGCGTCGCCGGGGTGGTGCACACCACCCTGGTACTCGGCATCCTGGTGGTGTTCGGGTTCACCTCACTGGACCCGTACACGCAGATCATCGTGTGGACGAACACCCCGACGCTGGTGGGCGTGATCGCCCTGGAGGTGCTCACCAGCATCGCGGTGATCCGCTTCCTGGGCCGGTCTGGCACCGGCGAGACCCGCTGGCAGCGCACCGTGGCGCCGGCCGCTGCGGCGGTCCTGCTCAGCGCGGTGTTGGCGCTGATCGTCACGCAGATGGACGTGCTGACCGGCCTCGGCCCACTCGGCAACACACTGGTACTGGCGCCGCTGGCGGCTGGTTTCGCCGCCGGTGCCGCGCGCGCCGTCCGGATGCGCCGCCGGGGCGAGGGAATCCGGCTCTTCGACGCCGAGCGGGATGGATTGGCCATGGCCTCGACCCGCGGCACACCCTCGACGTCCGATCTCCGCTGACGGTACCGCGGTCGCGCGGCAACGGGCCGCCCCCGAAAGTGCGGGGGCGGCCCGTGCGGCTAGGGCGTGTCCTGCCGATCTTGTAGTGGTTGATCGTTGACGATGTGCCGGTGGTACGTCGTGGTGAACTGACCGACGAGGCGTGGGCGGTGATCGCGCCGCTGCTTCCTGAGCCGGGTGGTACGTGGGGGCGGTGGCGGGATCACCGTCAGGTCATCAATGGGATCTTGTGGAAGCTGCGCACGGGTGCGCCGTGGCGTGACCTGCCGGAACGGTACGGGCCGTGGAAGACCTGCCACGAGCGGTTGCGCCGCTGGACCGCCGGACGGCACCTGGGATCAGATCTTCGCCGCGGCGCAGGTTCACGACGACGGGACACCGGTGCAGTGGACGATCAGCGTGCATTCACATGATCGGCAGGACAGGGCCTAACCAGGCGCTCTTGAGATCTCACCAGAAGGTGGGCGACAGCAGAGCGAGCATCCAGCCGATCACCGCGGACTGCGCGAGCGCGGACAACCGGTGGTCCCGGCTGGTCGCGTAGACGCCCGCCGCCACCAGTTCCAGCAGCACGAACAGCGGTACCAGCACGAGCAGGTAGATGCCCAGCATGCCGGGGAGGACACCGAGGACGACGCCGGCCATCACCACCGCGAGGACCACCAGCCGGGCCGCCAGGGAACGCGCCGCGGCGGCCGCCGGGGAACCGTGCCGCAGCAGCTCCTCCAACCCCGCGAAGAAGGGCAGCAGCAGCAGGGCCGAGGCGAGGGCGGCCACGATCCGCGGCGGCGTCGGCACGAAGGTGTGTGCCACCGGCCCGAGCGGGCCGAGCAGCAGCAGGACACCGCCCACCGCGACCGCGCCCGGCACGAGCAGGCGGGCCACGCCGGCCGGCCCGACCGGGCGCGGTTGCGGCAGCCGGAGCCGACGGCGTGCGGCCGGACTGCGGCGCAGCGCGAGGAGCAGCAGCCCCGCCGCCGCCAGCAGGACCACCAGGGCGCCGCCGGCCTCCAGCCCCAGCAACTGCCCGGGATCACCCCAGCTCAGCAGCGGCAGCGGCGCCACCGTGGCGGCCGCGACCAGTGCGAACGCCCACCGGCCGGCGGGTTCGGGCGCTTCGGCCGGTCCGGCGAGCCGGCCGGCCCAGGCGCCCAGCAGCACCAGCAGCACGGCCACGCACAGCAGATAGCCCCCCGCCAGCGCCAGCCGGTGATCGGTGGGGGTGGCCACGGTGGTGCCTGGCCCGACCGAGGCGCGCAGCCAGTCGACGATCAACCGGGCGCTGTCGTCGGCGTACAGCATGGTCACGTGGTCGGCACCGGCCACCTCGAGCAGTCCCACCGCTGAGCCGTCGGCGTGGTTGCCGTACCGGCCGCCGAACGGGACCGTGCGGCCGAGGAACTCGCCGGCTGTCGCGGCCGCCTCGTCCCGCACCACCTGCCCGTCCCAGGCCGCCACCAGGAAGAGAGGATTGCGAGGACGCACCGAACCGACCACCGTGGCGACCGAGCCACCCAGCGCCACCGTAGCCGCCGGCCGTGCGTCCTGGGTGGCGAAGTCGACGACGGCCGCCGCGCCCATCGAGTGCCCGGCCACGACGATCCGCTGGGAGTCGACGTACGGCAGGGCCGCCGTCCAGTCGTACACGGTGCGCAGGTCGTCGCGCCGGCCGTCGAAGCCGTGCGGCTCGTGTGGCGTACGGTTGCCGCCGTGGCCGCGGAAGTCGAACGTGACAACGACGTACCCGGCCCGTGCGATCCGCCGCGCCAGCCAGCTCATCGTCGAGCGGTCGGCGGAATGTCCGTGCGCCAGCACGACCGCCGGCGGTAGGCGGTCGGCAACCGGTGGCGGCAGGTCGACCGCGCTGGCGGTCAGGCCCGGTACCCGGCCGGGCACGTAGACGGTGGCCGGGATCCGCCCGTCCAGCACCACCTCGCGGTGCGGGACACCGCCACGCTGCTGCGCGCCGAGTGCCGTCGCGAGAACGGCCGCGCCGGCCAGGGCCAGCGCGGCCGCCGCGGCGGCGATGACCCGCCACCGCCGGCATCGGGGTACCGACGCCGGATTGGTCAGGACCGGTTCGTCGCTCGTCAGGGTCTGCACCAGAACCTCCAGTCCTGTTCCTGGCTCAGAGGCCGATGCTCCAGACCCCGATGGTCACGCCGGCCGGATCCGCCAGGTCGGCGAATGCGCCGGTCTCGTCGTCCACGAAGACCGGTTCGACGAGGACCTTGGCGCCCAGGTCCCGGGCCCGCTCCACGGTGCCCCGCAGGTCGTCGACCTGTACGTAGAGCACGGTGGTGGGGGAGCCGCCCGGCTCGGGCGCATCGGTGATCAGGCCGATCTCCTCGCCGTCCCGCCACACCGTCGCCCCGGCCACCGCCTCGGACGGTGTGAACTCCTCGAAGCGCCAGCCGAACAGGGCGCCGCAGAAGGCCAGGGTGGCGGCCCGGTCGGGCGTGCGGATGTTGAACCAGTTGACGCTGCCGTGTGCTGGCATCCCGCTCACCTCCGGCCGGCGCCGGCGTGGTGCCGGTACGCGGCGTCCAGGTAACGGACGATGCGGTGCTCGGGCAGGTTCTCACTGAACACCGTGCCGAGCAGGACCTCGGGGCTGAGCCCGATCGGGTGCGGGACGATGTCGTAGAAGCGCTGCGCGGCCTGGCGGTAGAACACCTCCAGCACGGAGGTGTCGGTGTGCGACGGTAGCCGCAGGCCGGCCTCGATCGAGGCGGAGACGCCGTGGAAGGCGAATTCCTTGATCGCCTCTTCCGGGGTCATCGACTCGATCGGCGCACGCTCCGGCGCGAAGTGCGGCAGCGCCTCGGCCAGCGACCCGGCTCCCAGCAGGTCGTCGACGACCAGCCGGGCGATGACCGGTGAGCAGTGGAAGCCGTCGCGGTAGGTGCCGGTGACCACCAGGAGCCCGTCGACGGAGGTACGGCCGATCAGGGGGAAGCCGTCCAGCGCCACCGGCCGGTTGCCGACTAGCCACTGCTGGACGTCCGCGTAGAAGATCTTGTGGTCGAGTTGCTCGCGCGCCACCTGCACCAGGAACTCGCTCATGCCGACGTCCGGAACCGTCGCGGGGTCGTCGAACAGCAGGTTCGTGGCCCCCAGGTACTCGACGCCGTCGCCGAGGGGGATCAGGTGCAGGCCGCACGAGCCGGAGCGGTTCGGCGTGCGTACGACGTGCTGGAAGCCCGGCCCCGCGCGGCGGACTGTCTGCACCGCGATGCCCTTGCCGGCGAACATGGCCGGTACGCTGCCCGGCTCCAGGCAGTCGAGGAGGCGGCCGGTGAACGCGCCGGCGGCCAGCAGGATCGTCCCGCCCGTGAGGCTGCCGCCGTCGCCCAGCCGGACCCCGGTCACCCGGCCCGCCGTGACCTGCACGCCGTCGATCTCGGCGTCGATGAACCGCACCCCGAACCGGGCGGCGGCGTCCGCCAGCGCCGCCACCACGGCGCGCGAGTCGATGGCGCCCTCGCGGGGCAGGTGCAGGGCGCGCAGTGGCCGGGCCTCGGCGAGCGGGTCGAGGCCGGGTACGTCCTCGGCGCCGATCTCCTCGTGCGGTTCGCCGAACTTGTCCACCGCGGCGACCAGGGCCGCGAAGTTCTCGTCGTCGAGGTGGCCCGACTTGGCGTTGAGCAGCACGGTGGTCCCGGAGCTGAGCGACGCGTCGACCCGCTGGTGCCCGGAATCGTCCTTGAGCTCCGCCAGCCAGGCGGGCCAGGCGTCGAGCGCCTCCCGGCACAGCTGGAACTTGGCCTGGCTCGCTGGCGAGAGCAGGGTGTACTTGGTGATCTCACCGAACGTGTTCAGCATGGCTCCGGCGGCCATGGACGCGGCTCCGGCGCGCTGCTGCGGACCGATCACCGCGATCCGCTGATCCGGCGCCCGTTTGGCCAGTTGATACGCGATCGACAAGCCGATGACGCCATTGCCGACGATGACCACGTCGAATTCTTGTCCAACGCCCATGATTCGTCTCCTCGACAGGAAATGGGCCGCGGCTGTCGGAGACGGCCCCGATCCGATGGAGGAGAAACTACGGTGTCCGGCGTACCGATGGTCGGTTTCTGTCAGCCATCTTTCGGGGCGTTCCGGCTGGCTCGCCGGTGCGCCGAAAGGCTGACCGCGGGCGCCAACGTCGCCTGCTCGGGGCGGGCCGAAAAGCTGTCCTTAGTGGTCGTGAACGGGCAGCGCATCGGGCCCTGCGGCGGTAGGAAGTTGGGCAGCTGATTGGCGGTGTCGTAATAGCGGTGAAAGACCGGCGTTAATGCGCCGGACATCGGCGGGACTATCCAGCTCCAATCCGCCGGGCAGCTGCGACCAGCCTTTTCCTCCCGCTTGAGGTGGGTCAGGAAACGTTGGGACTCGGTGTGGTGGTCGGTGATGGTGACCCCATCACGGCGGAAGGACCACAGCACCGCCCGGTTGAGCTCGACCAGGGCCCGGTCCCGCCAGAGCGTCGCCTCGTCGGACATGTCCAGGTCGAGCAGGCGCGCGATCTGCGGCAGCATGTCATAGCGGTCGCGGTCGGCGAGGTTGCGGGCGCCGATCTCGGTGCCCATGTACCAGCCGTTGAACGGCGCCGCGCCGTACTCTATCCCGCCGATGCGCAGGCGCATGTTGCTGATCACCGGCAACGCGTGCCAGCGCAGGCCGAGATCGACCAGCCCGGGGATGTCGGGGTGGCGCAGCGGCACCTCCAGGACGGCGTCCGGTGGCAGCTCCACCAGCGTGTCGCCGCCGCCTCCGGTCACGATGAGCGGCAGCACGTCGAAGCGGCCGCGCGGCCGCGGCGGCTGCCAACCGCGTGCCAGAGCGGCATCGGTCAGCTCCGTGTTCTGCGGATCGCCCAGTACCCGTCCGTCGCCCAGCCGGTAGCCGGCGTACCGGATCAGCTGGCTGTTGTGGATGCGCGGGCCGCGGCGACCGGGACGGTCGGGGGCGAAAATGGTGATCGTCGGGCGGATCCGGCCACCGTTGGTGGCAGCCCGCACGTGCGCGACGCAGGCGGCGGCCACCTCGTCCGCGTCCTCGAGGTGGCGGGCGTCGATCACGGTGAGACTGCGCCAGTACAGCCGGCCGATGCAGGCCGCGCTGTTGCGCCAGGCGACGCGGGCGCCGAAGGCCAGTTCCGCGGCAGTGTGCACGTATGTGCCGGTAGCCCCGATCTGCGCCCGTACCTCCATAAGGCGCTGCTGCACGGACATCGGCTGAGGCTGCTCCCGGTGGTGCTGGCGGATGAAGTCCTCCACCTCGGCCAGGTCCAGGCCCGGCTCAGCGGTGACGGGCACGGCGGCGAGCCGGGCCTGACGTGCCGGTGACGGCACCACCCAGATCGAGTGGCGTGCAGCGGTCATCAGATTCCTTCCGTGGATACTCCGGCCTTCAGGCCGGGGAGGAAACGGAATCCCTGCGGAGCAGGGCAGGTAAAGCCGATCCGCTGCCAAGGCGGATTGGCGTCTACCCGTACCCCACCGCAAGGTTCACTTGTTACGCCGCTATCATGTGAGGCGTGTCCAGGGCTGTGAAGCGGGGGTTCAAGTACCGCTTCTACCCGAGCCGGGAGCAGGCAGCCGAGCTTGCC
>NZ_JBEYER010000040.1:0-62001 GCF_040634005.1 Micromonospora sp. NPDC007271 | reverse complement strand
CGGAGTTCGATGTCGGGAGTTTATCGGCCGGCATCCGAGGCCCTAACGATCGCTCGCCGCTCGTCGCGGACGGGAAGTGGGCAGGTTGACCAAGTGCAACCCTGGCCCGAACATTGACACGATCGCGTCGATGAACAGCACCGGTGGACCCGGTCGAGGGGCCGGTGGCACTCGTCATCTCCTCTCCTGGGTCGCTGCCGCGCCTGCCGGGGGAGCTACGAGCCGAACCTGCCAAACTGGTCTCAGCCGCTGAGGCCGAGCTGGGGATACAGGGCGTCGGGGGCGGCAACCGCTCCTTGCGGCCGCACGACGTCGACTTCTGCGCCGAAGTCGCTGTAGCGCAGGGACGCGTTCGGCATGCCGTTGGCGGCTGGGATCAGGAAACTGACCACTCGGCCATCGGCGTCCAGCGTTGCCCGGAACGTCTGGCTGCGCGCACCGTCGGGAAAACCATCTGGACCGGGGCGGAAGCTGATCCCGTTGCCGGGGCCGACTCGGGTCAGGTCGATCGTCCCGACAATTTGAGAGCCGTCTGCTCGTGCGGTGACGATCGCGTTGATGAGGCGCGCTGAGCCGCCGGGATCGTTCTTGCCTGGGGCGAAGCCCAGGGCGAAGTCTGACGGCACCCGGGCCGGGTCGAGGGTCATCCATTCGTGGCCGACACCCGGGAGGTCTAGCTCGGTCTTCATGTAGACCTCATGGTCAATCATCCGGATCTCGGTGACCCGACCGAACGCCGAAACCGTGGCGGCGGCACGCTTGTCGACGTTGTCGTTGTGCGACAGCGTCGTGACCTGACTCGCGAGATCGACGTCGACGCGAAAGCTCGTCTGATCGATGAACTTCGTGCCTGACCTCAGCAGCTCGATCGCCTCGGCTGTCGTGGTGGCGTCAGCGCCGACGGTCGACACCGGGGCGGGTTCGTTTCCTGTCCGCGCGCCAGCCGAGCATCCCAGTACGAGCAGCGTTACCGCAGAAATGGCAGCCACCGTTGCTCGACGTGTCATAGCCGCATGGTAGGCGGCTCTCGCAATTCACACGATGCTCAGCCTCTGCCTCCAGGAAGAACCGGCGCATGTACCGGTGCAGCGCGATCTCCTGTGGGTCCTCGCGCATCGCGGCCACCACCGCAGCGAGCATCGCGACCGCCTCCCGCGTCCCGACGGCGAAGAACAACTGCTCGCGGCTGCGCCAGTGCAGATAAATGCTGCCCTTGCCAACCCCGGCGTCCCGTGGCTCCCCGGACGTTGGCATCAGGAGGCGGCCTGGGCCGCACGTTGGGCCATGGGTCCCGTCGGCCCGGTCTCTCGAGGCGGTCGGAGCGGGTCTGCGGGTGAACAGATGTTTACCGAATCAGCCCTCCGTGCAACCGTTTGACTGTTTCCTCGGGTCGGTCGCGTTACAGGAATGTGTCCCTGGGGTCTTGACGGTGACCTAAGCCACACCTAGTGTTCGCGGAACAAGCGTTCGTCAAGTGAACCAATGTGCAACGAGATTGGCCGATCCCTGTAGGAGGGGCTCGCAGTGATGAACAAGAAGCTCGCAGGGGCGCTGCTGACGGCCGTCGCCGTCACCGCGCTCAGTGGTTGCTCGGTGAAGCGCTCGGACGCCACGAACGACTCGTCCCACGCCGCGGCGGACTCCGCCGGCGCTTCGTCGTCGGCTGAGGGCGCGGCGGTCCCCAGCCTGCAAGGCAAGAAGATCGGCATCTCGATCATCGGTACTGACCACGACTGGGATCGGCGGGCCTACGAGGGTGCCGTTGCACAGGTGAAGGCGCTCGGCGGCACCCCCATCGCGGTTCAGGCCGGCCGTAACACCCAGCAGCAGGTGACGGACCTGGAGAACCTCCTCCAGCAGAAGCCCGACGCCATCATCTCCATTCTCGGCGACGCGCCGGCACTCACTCCGGCGTTCAAGAAGATCAGCGACGCAGGCATCCCGCTGTTCACGATCGACCAGCCGAGCGAGTACTCAGTCAACAACGTGACCTCGGACAACTACTCCATCGGCTCGGGTCTCGCCCGGCAGATCGCCAACGACCTCGGCGGTAAGGGCAACCTCCTCGTCTTCAACGGCTTCAAGTCCGTCCGAGTCTGCAACATCCGTTACAACATGCTGCAAGAGGTCCTCAAGGACTACCCGAACATCAAGATCATTCAGCCGGAGCTGCAGGACGTGCCTCAGGGCACCGTCGAGGACGCCAGCCGCAAGGTCGGCGACATGCTCAACCGCTACCCGAAGGGCCAGATCAACGCGGTCTGGGCCTGCTGGGACATCCCCGAGGTTGGTGCCGCTCAGGCTGTTGACCGGGCGAGCCGGAACGAGATCAAGGTCTACGGCATCGACGGCGACCCCACCGCGATCGCGATGATCGAGGACCCGAAGTCGTCCTACACCGCCACCATGGCGCAACAGCCGGGTGCCATCGGCAAGGCTTCCGCCAGCAACGTCGCGATGTACCTGGGTGGCCAGAAGGACAAGGTCGAGTCCACCACGTACTTCGCGCCCGTCCTGGTGACCAAGGACAACGTGGCGGAGGCGAAGGTACGGCTGGCCGGTAACTGACCTGGTCCGGCTCGGCAGAGGAGAGGGACATGACGTCCACAGGCAGCGGTCTTCGGATGGACCGCATAACAAAGGTCTTCCCCGGCACCGTGGCGCTCGACGAGGTCGCGTTCGAGGTCCGCGCCGGCGAGGTCCACGGCCTCGTCGGTGAGAACGGCGCCGGCAAGTCGACCCTCATCAAGATCTTGTCGGGAATGTATACGGCCGACGAAGGGCGTATCACCCTGGGCGGGCACGAGGTGACGATCGGCAGTCCTGCCGATGCCGAGAAGCACGGGATCATGGTGATTCACCAGGACCGCCAGCTCGTTCCGAAGCTCACCGTCGGCGAGTCCCTCTTCCTCGGCCGGGCCGAGTCGACTAACGGCCCTCTCGTGTCCCGGCGGCAGCTTTCCCGCCGGGCACGGGAAGTCCTCCGTGAGACCGTCGGGGTGGACATCCCCGGCGACACCCTGATCCAGGACCTCTCCGTCGCGAAGCAGCAGCTTGTTCAGATCAGCCGGGCGCTGATGTCGCGCCCGAAGGTGCTGATCCTCGACGAGCCCACGGCGCCCCTGGCCCAGCAGGAGGTCGACCGGCTGTTCGCCATCCTCGCCGACCTCAAGTCCAAGGGCGAGATCTCGATCATCTACATCTCCCACTACCTGCAGGAGGTGGCCGAGATCTGCGAACGCGTGACCGTCCTGCGCAACGGCCGCAACGCCGGTGCCGTGGAGATGGCGACGACGAGCCTGGACGAGGTGGTCACCCTCATGGTCGGTCGGGACGTCGAGGAGTTCAGTGACCGCCCCCAGCGGCGACCCGAGGGACCGCCTCGGCTCGAGCTCGACGGCTTGACCGCCGCCGGCCGGCTGGACGAGGTATCCCTCGCCGTCCGTGGCGGGGAGGTCGTCGGTGTCACCGGCCTCATCGGCTCCGGCGCCGACGACCTGGCCGCGGCGATCGTCGGCCTCATCGGTACGAGCGCGGGAACGGTGAGCATCGACGGTAAGCCCCAACGGAACCGCAACCCCTACCGGCTCAGCCGCCGTGGCGTTGCCTGTGTCCCCGCCGACCGCCGCCGGGATGGTGCCGTCATGGCCATGTCCGTCCGGGAAAACCTGTCCATGGCAGCCCTGCGACGGCTGTCCAAACTCGGCATGCTGCGCCTCGGCGCGGAGCGTGCCGAGGCCGACGACACCATCAAGCGGCTGTCCATTCGCCCGGGAGCCCCTGACGTCGCGGTCCGCGACCTGTCCGGCGGCAACCAGCAGAAGGTCGTCCTGGGCAAGTGGTTGGTCCGCGACGCCGACGTGTTCATCCTCGACCAGCCCACCTCCGGGGTCGACATCGGTAGCCGCGCGGAGATCTACCGCATCATCGACTCCCTAGCCGAGGCCGGCAAGGCCGTCCTCGTGATCAGCCAGGACCTCCCCGAGCTCGTCGGTGTCTCCGACCGCGTGCTTGTCATGTACCGCGGACGCGTTGCGGCCGAGCTCGACCGTAGCGAGGCGGCTGTCGACCTCGTGCTGGCGTTGTCAACGGGCGCCGAGACCAGGACCACCGCACCGGCCAAGGAGAGGGCATGACCGCCACCGCCGCCGTCGCGACGACGGGGACCCCGAAACTGACCGCGCAACGCTCCGTCTGGGCCCGGCTGCTGCCGTTCACCGGCGTCCTCGCCGTCATCGTCGAGATTTTCGTCTTCGCGGTGAATGCCCCCACCTTCCTCTCGGCCGGCAACCTCCTCAACGTTGTCGTCCAGGGCTCTGTCGTCGCCGTTGCTGCCTTCGGCCTCACGACCGTCGTCATCATCGGCGGCGACGACGTGATCAGGGGCGGCATCGACCTGTCGGTCGGAGCCGCGGCCAGCCTCGTCGGCACCATCGTCGCGGTGGGGTCCGTTCACCGCGGCATTGGCACTGCCCTGCTCCTCGGGCTCGCAGCGGCGGTGGCCATCGGCCTCGCCAACGCGCTCAGCGTCGCGCTTGGCATTCGCCCTCTGCTGGCGACCCTCGCAGTCTCCAGCATCGCGTCCAGCGTGGACCTACTGGTATCCAACAACTCCCAGACGACACTCAACGATCCGTTCTTCGTCTGGATGCGAGACGCCAAGCCGCTCGGCATCCCCGTTCCGGTGTTTGTCGTCGCTGTCGTCTTCGCGGTGATCTGGTTCGTCCTCGGCTTCACCAAGGCCGGTGTCCGCGCCTACGCGGTCGGTGGCAACCCGCTCGCCGCCCGGGTCGCCGGCATCAGGGTCAACCGGTACATCATCGTCAGCTACGTCGTCAGCGGTCTCACCGCCGGCGTCGCCGGCATGCTTCTCATCGCGCGGCTGTCCAGCAGCTCACCCGGCGCGGGTTCGAGCATCCTGCTGGACGTCATCCTCGCCTCGCTGATGAGCCTCATTTTCAGCCGGCGTCTGGTCGTCAACGTGCCGGGCACCCTCGTCGGCGCCCTGTTCGTGGCGGCGCTGTCGAACGGCTTCACTCTCATCAACATCCCGACCTACTGGGTCAGCGGGGTCAAGGGCGTACTCATCCTCGCCGTCGTGGCCATCTCCGCGCTCGGTAACACCCAGAGGAAGTGACATGGTCGCCACCCGCTCCGCACAGCAGGCCCCGGCCCAGCCAGCCGCGACAGCCGTCGTCGCGCCCCGTCCGCACACCCCGCGCCGCGCGCTGCTCGCGCGCTACTTCGCGGTTGTCGCGCTCGCCGCAATCTTTGTGTTCTTCTCCCTGACGACGGAGGTCTTCTTCTCCGGGGCGAACTTCCTATCCGTCATCGAGCAGGCCGCTCTGCTGGCTATCGTCGCGACCGCCATGGGCGTGGTCATCCGCTCCGGTGGGATTGACCTGTCCGTGGGCGTCGCTCTCGACATCGGAGCTCTCGTCTGCGTCCACATGGTCGACGCCGGCTACATCATCTCGCTGTCGGTGGTCATGGGTCTCCTCGCCGGGGCCGTCATGGGTCTGTGCAACGGCCTGGTCATCACCTACCTCAAGGTCAGCCCATTCCTCACGACCCTGTCGATGCTCTTCATCGGCACGAGCATCCAGAAGGTCGCCACCGGCGGCGGAAGCCCCATCTACCTGCCGCCCGCTTCGGTGCCGGAGGAGTTCTCCGCCTTCGGCCGTGGGCACCTGCTGGGCATCCCCGCCCCAACTCTGTTCGCCGTCGCCATCCTCATCATCGGGTGGGTCCTGCTCGAGCGGCTCCGGGTCGGCCGGTCGCTGACCGCAGTCGGCGCCCAGCCGGCGGCGGCCGTCCTCAGCGGAGTCCCCGCCCGTCGTGTCACGATGCTCGCGTACGTCTTCAGCGGCCTGGTCTGTGCGCTCGGCGGCATCGTTCTGGCCAGCCGGACGTCGGCCTACGTGCCGCTGAGCGGGGACTACTACACCCTCGACGCCATTGGGGCGGTATTCATCGGCACCACGCTGCACAAGGAGTCTCGGCCGAACGTGCCCGGCACCCTTCTCGGGGTACTTATCTTCACCGTCCTCGGGAACGGCCTGAACCTTATCGGCCTGTCCTTCTACTGGCAGGGACTGGCCCGCGGTGCCGTGCTCCTGCTCGTGCTGGGCATCAGCGTCACACTGAGCAAGCGTCGCAGTGTCCTGCAGCCGCGCCGAGTCTCGACGAGCGCCTCATGACCGACGTCGTCGTCGGAGTCGACGCCGGCACGACGACCGTCAAGGCCGTCGTGATGGATGCGAGGGGCGAGGTCGTTCACTCGGCAAGCCGCCGGCTGGCGGTGAGCCGGCCCAATCCCGGCTGGGCCGAGCAGGACATGGACGAGACCTGGCAGGCCGTGGCCGCCGTCCTGCGAGAAGCCGTGTCCGCCGCCGGCAAGGTCACGATCACCGCCGTCGGGGTGACGGGCCAGGGCGACGGCGCCTGGCTCCTCGACGACGCTGGTCGCCCAGCACGCCCCGCCATCCTCTGGCTCGACGGGCGCGCTACCGACATCGTCACCGCCTGGGAGAAGGACGGACGCGCCCAGGCGGTGTTCGACGCCACGGCCTCGGTTCTGTTCCCGGGCGCCCTGCCGCCTCTGCTCGACTGGCTGCAGGAGAACGAGCCACACGTACTGGCGCGGGCGACACATCACCTCAACTGCAAGGACTGGATCCGCTACCGGCTCACGGGATCGGTCCAGACCGATCCGTCGGAGGCGTCCCGCACGTATCTCGACGTCGAAACCGGGCAGTACGCCGACCGGCTCCTCCTGGCCCTCGGGCACGACCGCCACGTCCGGCTTCTGCCTCCGGTCGTGCCCTCGGCCAGCGTCGGCGGGACGGTCACCGGCACCGCTGCGGCGGAGACCGGCCTGCCGGCCGGGATCCCGGTCGTCGTTGGCGCCGTCGACACGTCAGCCACGGCCGCCGGCCTCGGGCTGCACGCCCCCGGAGCCGCCTACGCCGTGCTCGGCACGACCGCCTTCTACGCGGTGCTGTCAGACCATGTCGTCCGCCGCGACGAACCCATGGGTTTTGTTCTCCCCGCCGGCCTGACCGACGGCTGGGTCACCGCCATGTCGCCCATGGCCGCAGCCCCGAACCTCGATTGGGTGGTGTCGGCGCTCGGCATGAACGTCGGGGAGTGGCGCACCGTCGAGGCCGAGGCCGAGGCTGCCGGGCCGGGGGCCGGGGGAGTGCTGTACCTGCCGTACATCTCCGAGTCGGGCGAACGGGCCCCGTTCGTCGATCCGCACGCCAGCGCGGGGTTCGTCGGCGTACGCCCCACGACCACTCGCGGTCACCTCCTGCGAGCTGTCTACGAGGGCGTCGCGCTCACCATGGCCGACTGCCTCGCCGAGCTGCCCGACGCCGACGTCGTCAAGCTCGCAGGCGGCGCCTCCTCCGCCTTCTTCTGTCAGGTCATCGCCGACATCATCGGACGACCCGTCCTGCGCCCCGCCACTGACGAGTTCGGTGCCCGGGGCGTCGCCGCCGCGGCGCTCGCGGCCGCCGGGCTGGTTACGTCCGTCGAGGCCGGCCTTGCGGCAGTCAGCCGCGACGGTCAGCTGTTCACACCCCGTGCCGAGCATCGATCCCTGCACGCCACTCAGCTCGAGACCTTCCGGGCACTGAGGAACGCCCTCGCGCCGACCTGGCCTGCCCTCCGGCGACTCGGCCACCTCGCAACGACCAAGGAGCTCTGCCACCCATGACCCGCCCCCGCGTCCTCGTCACCGCCGACTTCGACCCGGCTGTGGCGCAGGAGCTGTCAACGCATGTCGACCTCGTCCTCGCCACGCCATCCATGGCCGGACTGCCGCTCACCGAGGGCGAGCACGCCGGCAAGCTCGACGGCGTGCAGGCCGTGGTCTGCGAGCTGGACCGGGTGGACGCCCCGGCGCTGGCCGCGATGCCCGACCTCAGTCTCGTCGTGTCCTGCCGGGCGGCGCCGGTCAACGTGGACCTCGGCGCCTGCGCGGCCCGCGGTGTCACCGTCGCGACGACTCCCGCTCGCAACGCCGACGTCACCGCAGACCTCACCATGGGCCTGCTCCTGGCCACAATTCGCCAGACCTCCCGGGCCGAGCAGTGGATGCGGTCCGGCGCCTGGACCGAGGACGATGTTTTTGCCCCCTACGCCCTCTTCCGCGGTCCGGCGCTCGCCGGACGTACCATCGGCATCATCGGCGGTGGCGCCATCGGGCGACGCGTCGCAGCCCGCGCCACCGGCTTCGGCATGCGGGCCATCGTCCACGACCCCTACCTGGCACCTGACGCGCTCGCCGGCCTCGCCGAACTCGTCCCGCTCGACCAGCTCATGAGCACCGCCGACGTCGTATCGGTCCACGTAGCGCTCAGTCCCGCGACCACCGGACTCATCGGCGAAAAGGAGATCCGGCTGCTCAAGCCCAGCGCCTACCTCATCAACGCCGGTCGGGCGGCGATTGTCGACGAGAGGGCGCTGATGGCCGCACTGCGGGAAAAGCGGATCGCCGGGGCCGGCTTCGACGTCTTCTGGTCCGAGCCGTTGCCCGCCGACCATGAGCTACTCAGCCTGCCGAACGTGACGCTGACCCCGCACATCGCCGGCGCCTCCGACGACGTCATTACCGCACACAGCCGAATGGCGGCGGAGGCGATCCTCGACTGGCTCGCCGGACGCCGTCCGGTGCACGCAGTGGACACCCGCCAGGGCGCCCACGCGTGAGTCCTCCAAGTCGCTTCGCCGGCCGGCGATGCCAAGGCCGGCCCACCTCAACCGTCCGCGCCGACCCCGAGGAGATCTTGTGACCGACCTCGCCCCTCCTCCCGCTATCCCCGACCTCAAGCCGAACGTCGCGCGGCTGCTGGCCGAACCACCACGTCTGTTCATCGGCGGCCGCTGGGTGCCCGCACAGGGGGATCAGCTCATCGACGTGCTCGACCCGGCGACCGGACAGGTGCTGACGCGCGTCGCCGCCGCCAGCGCGGCCGACGTCGACGCCGCGGTCCGCGCCGCGGCGCAGGCCTTCGATCTCGGCTCGCCTTGGCGCCGCATGAGCGCCCTCGACCGGGGTCGACTCATCGACCGGCTCGCCGACCTCATCGAGGAGCGGACGGAGGAATTCGCGCAGATCGAGACACTCGACGCCGGCAAGGTGCTCAGTGCGGCTCGCGGCGTTGACGTTCCCTTGTCCGTCAAGCACTTCCGCTACTTCGCCGGGTGGCCGAGCAAGATCGAGGGATCGACGATCCCCGTCTCCGCGACCGACATGTTCGTCCACACGACCCGGGAACCCGTCGGCGTCGTCGGACAGATCATCCCGTGGAACTATCCGCTGCTCATGGCCGCCTGGAAGCTCGCACCCGCCCTCGCCGCCGGGGCCACGATCGTCCTCAAGCCCGCAGAGAACACACCGCTCGCCGCGCTCAGGCTCGCCGAACTCATAGCAGAGGTCGGCTTCCCGCCCGGAGTCGTCAACGTCGTCCCCGGCTACGGCACCGAGGCCGGGGATGCCCTCGTCGAGCACCCGCTTGTCGACAAGATCGCCTTCACCGGGTCAACGAGGGTCGGTACAGCGATCGCGGCAAAGGCAGCGAGGCAGGTCAAGCGGGTGACCCTGGAACTCGGCGGCAAGAGCCCGAACATCGTGTTCGCCGACAGCCCGGCGGCCGAGGCCGCAGCCGGCGCCGCGTCGGCCATCTTCTTCAACGCCGGTCAGGCCTGCAGCGCAGGGTCCCGGTTGTACGTCGAGCGCTCAGCCTTCGACGAGGTCGTCGGGAGGCTTGCCGACATTGCCGGCAACCTCCGGATCGGCCACGGCTTGGCGGACGACGTTGAACTCGGCCCCGTCATCAGCCAGGTGCAGCGCGACCGCGTGGCCGGCTACGTCGACGAGGCACAGGCACAGGGCGCGCGGCTCCTGACCGGCGGCAGCGCCATGCCGTCCGGTGTCGGCAACGGCTTCTTCCACGCTCCGACCGTCATCACTGACGTCGATGACAGCATGCGGTGCGTCCGGGAGGAAATCTTCGGCCCCGTCGTCGTCGCCCAGCCGTTCGACGACCTCGAAGAGATCGCGCGCCGCTCCAACGACTCCCCGTACGGTCTCGCCGCGGGGATCTGGACACGGGACATCGGCCGAGCGAACCGGCTCGCACGGATGCTTCGTGCGGGGACGGTCTACATCAACACCTACGGCAACACGGATGCCGCGGCCCCGTTCGGCGGCTTCAAGGGATCCGGCTACGGACGGGAGATGGGCCACGACAACCTCGAGGCATACCTCGAGACCAAGACCGTCTGGACGAACCTGTCATGAGGACCGATCCGTCTGCCGTGATCTCGGCGGGCCTTCACATCGTCGACGTTCTCGGCCGTCCGGTCACCCACATCCCCGACGGTCAAGGGGTCGCATTCCTCGACGAGATCACCATGACCGTCGCGGGCACCGCGGCCGCGACGAGCGCCGACCTCGCCAGGCTCGGGGTGGCGGTCGCGGCCGTGGGCGCCGTGGGCAACGACGTCATGGGGCAGTTCCTGCGCAGCCGGATGGCATCCCTCGGGATCGACGTCACCCACCTCGTGCGCCTGGACGGCGTGCCGACATCGGCCACCATGCTGCCCATCCGCCCCAATGGGGAGCGGCCCGCGCTGCACGTCATCGGCGCGAATGCGTTCGTGACCGAGGACCTGGTGCCGTGGGACCTGGTGTCCCGGGCCCGCGTCTTCCACATGGGCGGCACATTCCTGCTGCCGGGGCTGGACGGCGAGCCGACTGCGCGGGTCCTGCGGCGGGTCAAGGAGCTTGGGCTGACGGTGACGATGGACTTCATTCCTGGCGGCCGGGCAGACGCGGCCGAGCTGCTCGCGCCGGCCCTGCCGTACGTGGACTATCTCCTGCCCAACCTGGAGGACGCCGCGTTCGTCGCAGGCCGGCGGGAGGCGGACCGCGCCGGCGTCATCGCCTGGTACCACGACCGCGGCGTCGGCTGCACGATCCTCACCATGGGCGCCGACGGTGTCAGCATCGCCCGACGCGGTGAGCCAGAGACCCGGCTGCCGGCGTTCGACATCGACGTCGTGGACACAACCGGCTGCGGGGATGCCTTCACCGCCGGCTTCATCACCGGGCTCCTCGACGGGCGCTCGCTCCTGGAGTGCGCCGAGCGGGGCCTGGCCTGCGGCAGCCTGGTAGCGACCGGCCTGGGCTCCGACGCCGGTCTCGTCGACCAGCATCACCTGCTCGATTTCATCGCCACGACGCCACGCCGGCAGCTGGCTGAAACCGCCATGGAGGCCTCATGATCCTCGACAGTTTCTCCCTCGCCGGCGAGGTCGCCTTCGTCACCGGCGCTGGCCGGGGCATCGGCCAGCGTATTGCCATGGCCTTCGCCGAAGCGGGGGCAGACGTCGCCTGCTTCGACCTGGACGTCGACGCGGCGAAGGAGACGGCCGCCGGGATCGAGCGCCTGGGCCGGGGTGCCATGGCCTTCGGTGGGGACGTCACGGACGCCGCAGCGCTGCGGGACGCCGTCTCCCAGGCCAGCAGGCAGCTCGGCCCGGTGAGCGTCGCGCTCAACAACGCCGGCATCGCCCACCTGGCCCCAGCCGAGGAGATGGACCCGGCGGACTGGCGCCGGATGATCGACGTCAACCTCACGGGCGTATTCCTCAGTGCCCAAGCGGAGGCTGCTGTCATGCTTCCGGCCGGGCGGGGCGCCATCGTCAACCTCGCGTCGATGTCTGCCCAGATCGTCAACCGTGACCTCACGCAAAGCCACTACAACGCAGCCAAGGCCGGCGTGGTGCATCTGACGAAGAGCCTGGCCGTTGAGTGGGCAACTCGCGGAGTACGCGTCAACGCGCTGAGTCCGGGCTACACCCTCACCCAGATGACCGCCCGGGATGCCGTAGCGCACTGGCGGGCGGAGTGGGAACGCCACACGCCGATGCAGCGGATGGCGTCGATGGACGACCTCACCGGCCCGGCGGTGTTCCTCGCCTCGGACGCCGCCAGCTTCTGCACCGGCGTCGACCTCGTTGTCGATGGCGGATACGTATGTTGGTGAGTACCGTCGGTACAACACGTGGACATTGGTTCAGAAGGGTGAGCAGATGGCCGACCGCGATCTGAGCCGCGTGGCGCGGCTCTACTACGAGCACGGCCTGACCCAGGGTGAGATCGCCACGGTGATGGGGCTCTCCCGCGTCAAGGTCACGCGAATGCTCGCGGAGGCGCGTCGCACAGGCATCGTCGAGATCAGGATCCACGGCGACAGCCATGCGTTCGTCGAGCTGGAATCCCAGCTGATCCGCAAGTTCGGGCTCATCAACGCCTGGGTGGTCCCCTCGACGCAGGACGTCGATCGGCAGTTCGAGTTGCTCGGCATCGGCGGGGCGCACGCCCTGGAGGAGCTCGTGGCGCCGGGCTCGACGGTCGCGGTCGGTCTCAGCCGTGCGGTGTCGTCCATCCCGAGGGCCCTGGGCAGTGCACGTCAGGTTGACGCCACCTTCGTGCCGATCGTCGGCAGCCGAGCCGGCGTGGACGGCATCAACGCCCACGAGACGTGCGAGGCGCTCGCCCGTACCTTCGGGGGGAGGGCGCATCACCTGCCAGCCCCGGTGATGACCCGCTCGGCTGACCTGGCCGCCGTGCTACGCAAGGAACCCAACATCAAGCATGCCTTGGAGCTTGCGGAGAAGGCGGAGTTGTTCGTCGCCGGGATCGGCGGCAGCAGCCAGGAGACGTATCTGGTCAAGCACGGGGACATCACCCCCACCGAATTCTCGGAACTCGTTGCCTCCGGAGCCGTTGGCGATCTCTCCGGCCGATTCTTCGACGGCGAAGGTCGGCCCGTCCCCTCCGCGCTGAACGACCGGGTCATCGCCCTCAACCTCGAGCAACTCTCCGTGATTCCCACCCGCGTCGGCGTCGTCGGTGGTGCGGGGAAGCGCAAGGCGGCCCGCGGAGCCATCGTCGCCGGAATCGTCAACGTCGTCGTCACGGACGTCGACACCGCCGTGTGGTTGGTGGCCCAGCACTAGCTCTCCCGTCGACCCACACCCCTGCGCCGAGCGCACGGGTGCCTCGGCCGTGCGGTTCTGTGGGCCGGGATCCACGGGGATCAGCTGACGACGGCGATTTCCGAAGCGCAACGCCTTGACCCCGGCGGAGCGCTACGCAACACTGAACATCTGAACGACCATTGAACGAATGTTCAAAGGTTAAGGACTAAAGCCCCGCAGGATGGAGACCCCCATGAAGGCCGCGACCACCGTCGAAGACCTTGTCGAGCAGCTCGCGGAGGTGGGGCGGCTGGCGGTCGAGCGCGGCCTCGTCCTCGCCAGCGGCGGCAACCTCTCCGGCCGGCTTCCGGGCAGCCCGGAATACGTCGTTACCGGGGCCGGTACCTGGCTGGACCGCCTCACCCCGAACGACTTCACCACCATGAACCTGGCTGGCGAGATCCTCGGGGGTGCAGAACGCCCCTCCAGCGAATGGAAGCTGCACCAGAGGACCTACCAGGTTCGACCCGACGTGAACGCGGTGATCCACCTGCATCCCCAGCACGCGGTCCTCGTCGACGCGATGGGTCACCGGATTCGGCTGATCACGCTCGACCACGCCTACTACGTCAAGTCCGTGGGCACAGTGCCGTACTTCCCCAACGGCTCCGACGAGCTCGCCGACGGCGCCGCGAAGCAAGCCCTCGAACACAACTGCGTGATCCTTTCCCACCACGGTTGCTCGGCACTGGGTGAGGACGTCGGCATGGCCTTCCGGCGGGCGATGAACCTCGAAGAGGCGGCGGTCGCCACCTACCGCTGCATCGTCGCCGGTGACACGACCACCTCGTTCCCGGCCGAAAGCTTTGCCGCACTCCACCACGCCTGACAAACGCGCTGCGGTGCGCCCTGCATGTGCCACCGCAACCGCCTCTCGTCGCGACCACCTCAGGAGCCGCTGCCGTGACCCTCACCCACCGTGCAGACACCGGTGCCGCATCTGACAAGGTCTGGACGCCCAGTCCCGAGTATCTCTCGCGCAGTCGGCTCCTGGCCTTCTGCCGCCACATCGGCGTTGCCGGGCGGCCCGAGCTCGACCTGTGGTCGCGCGAGAACCCAGATCGGTTCTGGGCGGCGCTGGTCGCCTGGCTCGGTCTCCCGTGGCAGCACGAACCGACCGCGATGCGCGATCGTCCGGATAACCCCGCAGCAACGCGGTGGTTCGTCGGCGGCTCGATGAACGTCTTCGACGTCGCGGTGACCCGGTGGGTCGACGCGGGCCGCGGCGGGGAGACAGCCCTGCTGTGGGAGGACGAGTCGGGCCGGACGGGAAGGATGACCTTCCGAGAACTCCACACCGAGGCCACCCGGGTCGCCACCGCTCTCAGCCAGCTCGGGGTGGGGTTCGGGGACCGGGTCGGCGTTCAATTGCCGATGGTCGTCGAGGCCGCCCTCGTTTCCCTGGCTCTGGCGAAGATCGGCGCTATCGCCGTCCCCGTCTTCTCCGGGTTCGGGGCGGGTGCCGTCGCCGAGCGGCTGCGGCACTCCCAAGCCACTGCCCTCGTCGTCGCCGACGGCGTCGTGCGCCGGGCGCGGACCGCCCTGCTGCGCTCTCAGACCCGCGAGGTGCTCGAGGCTGTTCCCGACGTCACCGTCTGCGTGACCGTGCCGGTCGAGGGTGCCGAGAGCCGACGCGCTGGCAGAGAACGGCTGCCGCACGAGGTGACCTGGGCCGAGCTGCTCGCCAATGGCACGGGGAAGGAGGCGCCGACGGCCGTCTGCCCCGGCGACCATCCGCTGATGATCGCATTCACCTCCGGGACCACGGGCAACCCGAAAGGTGTCACCCTTGGGCACGCCGGCTTCGTCGTCAAGGCGGGCTCCGATGCGGCTCTGCTATTCGACGTCGGTCCCGGCGACGTCTCCTGCTGGGTCACCGACCCGGGCTGGATCATGCATCCCATCACGCTGCTCGGCGGGCTCGCAGCCGGCTCGGCGGTCGCCGTTCTCGATGGCGCCCCGGATCACCCGCGTTCGACCCGGCTCTGGGAATCGGTCCAACGACTGGGCATCACCATGCTCGGCGTCTCACCGACGCTCATCCGATCCCTCAGGAATGTCGGTGCCACTCCTGAGGAGCACATGGCCTCCCTGCGTGTCCTGGCCTCAAGCGGCGAGCCCTGGACCGAGGATGCCTACCACTGGCTCTTCGATTCAGTCGGCGCGCGTCGGCTCCCGATCATCAACTACTCGGGCGGCACGGAGGTCTCCGGTGGGATCCTCACGAACACCGTCGCCGAACCCATCAGGCCTTCCGCCTTCGCCGGCCCCATTCCCGGGATGGGCGCCGACCTCGTAGACAAGGCCGGGGCATCGGTGGCGCGGGGGGCCGGCGAGCTCGTCCTGCGGCTGCCGTCACCCGGCATGCCCTTGGGTTTCTGGGGCGAGCCGGGCCGGTACGAGGCCACCTACTGGGAGCAGTGGCCCGGCACCTGGAAGCACGGCGACTGGGCGGAGATTGCTGCTGACGGCGAGTGGTACATCCACGGCCGCAGCGACAACACCCTCAAGATCGCCGGCAAGCGGCTCGGCTCGGCCGAGGTCGAGAACATCGTGAACCGGCAGCCGGGTGTCGTGGAATCCGCCGCGATCGGCATACCGGACCCGCTCAAGGGCGAGGCGCTGGTCGTGTTTGCCAGGCTTGACCGGGCAACCGAAGACATCGGTGCACTTCGGTCCAGGGTGTCCGATGCGATCGTGGCAGACCTCGGGAAGCCCCTGCGTCCCCAAGCAGTCCATTTCGTCACCGACCTGCCGCGTACCCGCAGCGGGAAGATTCTTCGCCGTGTCGTCCGCGACGTCCATCTGGGACATCCCGTCGACGCAGCCACGGCAAGCCTCGGCAACCCCGACTCCATCGACGCCTTGCGGAACCTGCGGTGAGCCTGCATCGCAAGGCCGCGATCGCCGGGATCGCCGAGCTGCCGCCACGCCGGGAAACCCCGGGGGAGACCACGCTCGGGCTCATCGCCAAGGTCGGCGCCCGAGCCGTCCAGGACGCCGCGCTCACCGCGAACGACATCGACGGGCTCTTCGTGGGCACCCAGGTCGGCGAGACTCCTCAGCACGTCGCAGTCACCGTCGCGGAGTACCTCGGGCTGCAACCATCCGTCGCGGAACTGGTCGACCTCGGCGGCGCCTCGGCCGCCGGCATGGTCTGGCGGGCGGCCGCGGCGATCTCCGCAGGCATGTGCACGACAGCGCTCTGCGTGCTCGCCAACACCCGGGAAGCCGGCTACGCCCCCAGGTCACCCAACCGCAACCCCATCCGTGAGTTCGACGTGCCCTACGGGGCCAGCGGCGCCAACACCTCATACGCCCTCATCGCACAGCGGTACCTGCACGAGTACGGACTCCAGCCCGAGCACCTCGCCTACGTCCCGGTCGTCGAGCGGCAGAACGCCCAGCTCAACCCCGACGCGATCTTCTACGGCAAACCGATCACCGTGGAAGACGTCCTCGCTTCCCCGCTCGTCGCCGACCCGCTCCACCTCCTCGAGATCGTCATGCCGTGTGCTGGCGGCGCGGCGCTCGTGGTCACCAGCACTGACCGCGCCGGCCATCTGCCGCACCCGCCCGTGACCCTGCTCGGCGCCGGAGAGCGAGCCACCCATCGCGCCGTCAGCAGTGCCCCGACACTGACCAGCTCGCCGTTGGCCCAGGCAGTGGCAGACGCCTACGAGATGGCCCACATCAGCCCCGCCGACCTCGACGTACTCGCCCTCTACGACTGCTACAGCGTGCTCGTCCTGATCACCCTCGAGGACGCCGGCATCTGCCCCCGCGGCAGCGCCGCCGCCTGGCTGCGCGAGAACGATGTCTCCCACCACGGCCGCCAAGCTCTCAACCCGCACGGCGGACAGCTGGGCTGCGGCCAGGCCGACCTCGCTGGCGGCATGGGGCACATCGTCGAAGCAGTCCGACAGCTCCGCGGCGAGGCCGGCGAACGCCAGCACGCAACCGCCAGGCTCGCCCTCGTGACCGGAAACGGAGCGACCATGGGCGAAGAGGCGGCCCTGATCCTGGAGGGCCTGCGATGACATCCCACCGTGCCCCTGCCGCCGCCGGCACCCGACGCTCGGCAGGCCCTCCCGCACTCCCAGGCCCCACGGTCACCCCTGCCACCGAGCCGTTCTGGTCGGGGCTGCGTGCGGAACGGCTCCTGCTGCAGCAGTGTGAGCGGTGTGGCGCACCACAGCACTACCCCCGCGCCGTGTGCCGCTGCTGCTGGAGCGAGGACCTGCGCTGGATCCCGTCCACCGGCCGCGGCACCGTCTGGACATTTACGGTGGTCCACCGGCCTGGGAACCCGGCGTGGGCACCACGAGTGCCCTACGCCGTGCTCATCGTGGAGCTTGACGAAGGTCCGCGGCTTGTCGCCGGATACACTGGACTCCTGGAGGACCTGTCCGTTGGACTGCGGGTGGCCGCGGGCTTCGAGCACCACGCAACCCACAGCCTCCTGGTCTTCCATCCCGAGCCTACGGTTGCGGTGCAGGCATGACGGACCGGACGACGGGCAGTTCGTCGCCACACGCGGGTACCCGCCCCGACGCGGCACCAGGCACGGGACGGGCACCCGAGCCACTCCTTCAACCAGCTGCGGCCGAAACCGGTGCCGGCCGTCACCTCCTCCTCATCGCCTCGGTGCAGGTCCTCGCGATGGGGACCTGGTTCGCGGCATCCGCCGCCGGACCGGCTCTGCAGACAGAGTGGGGACTCAGCACCAGCCAGGCCACCCTCCTGACCACCGCCGTCCAGCTTGGTTTCGTGATCGGCGCGCTCACCTCCGCCGCGCTGAACCTCCCAGATGTGGTTCATCCTCCGCATCTCGTCACCGCAGGAGCGCTCCTGGCCGCCATCAGCACCGCTGCGCTGGCGGTCTTCGCTGATGGCGCCGCAACAGCCACCGTTCTGCGTCTCGTGACAGGAATCGCTCTCGCCGGCGTCTACCCCGTCGGGCTGAAACTGGCCAGCAGTTGGTTCCTTGAACGCCGTGGCTTTGCCCTTGGCGCGCTCGTTGGCGCACTGACACTCGGCTCGACCCTGCCGCACCTCATCGGCGGCTCGCTCGGAGCAGCGTGGCGAGCCGGCCTGCTCGCGTCCGCCGCGCTGGCGGCCGTCGCGGCCGTCCTCGTGCAACGAGTCAAGGTCGGACCGTACGTCGCCCGGTCCACCGGCCTGCACCCGCAGATCATCCTCTCCCTGCTGAGGGAGCGCGGACCGCTGTTGGCTAATCTGGGCTACTTCGGCCACATGTGGGAGCTGTACGCGGTCTGGGCCTGGGTTCCCACCTTCCTCGGCGCAAGTGCCGCAGCACACGGCACCTCGCTCAGCGGGACCGTCCGAGGAACGCTGTCCTTCATCGCCCTCGGTGCCTGCGGCGTCGCGGGATGCGTCCTGGCCGGACGCCTCGGAGACCGCTGGGGACGAGCCAGGACGGCAGCAGGCGCGATGCTCGTCAGCGGTTCGTGTTGCCTCGTCGCTGCCCTGGCCTTCGGGCGTTCCCTCTGGCTCCTGGTCCCAGTGCTTCTGATCTGGGGCACCAGTGTCATCGCCGACTCGGCGATGTTCTCGGCCTGCACGACCTCCGTTGTCGACACCCGGCTGGTCGGCACCGCCCTCACCTTCCAGACGGCGGTGGGGTTCCTGATCACCGCCCTCACCATCCAGGGCCTGCCCGTCGTCGCTCACGCGGCGGGCTGGCCGATCGCCGTCGCGCTACTGGCGCCCGGACCGCTGCTAGGTGCGGTCGCCATGCTCCGACTAGAACCGATGCTCGCCCCGCACGCCCTGACTGACAGGAGGAGGAGACCAGCATGACCGCTTGGCCGAACGGCGCCCCCAAGGTGGGCGACAAGGCGTCCCTGACCCGCACCGTCGAGTGGAAGGACATCGAGCGCTTCACCGAGATGAGCGGCGACCGCAATCCAATCCATTACGACGCCGAACTCGCCGCGGGGACACGTTTCGGAGGCATCGTCGTCCAGGGTGGGGTGACCACGTCAATCCTCAATGCCGTCGTCGCCGAGCGGCTCCCCGGCCCGGGCACCGTCTTCCTCGAAGTCAACTGGAAGTTCACCGCCCCGGTGCGGCCGGAAGACGAGATCACCGGGGAAGTCGAGATCCTTGAGGTCCGCGACGACAAGCCTGTCACCAAACTCGCCACGCGCGTTGTCCGAGGTGACGGCGTCGTGGCCATCGAAGGAACCGCTGTGTGCTACACGATGGCGCTCCCGTGAGCGACGAGATCGTCCTGGTAAGCGGCGTCCGGACCCCCATCGGCCGTATGGGCGGCCGATGGGCCGAAGTCCCGGCGGCAGATCTGGGCGCGGCCGCCGTGCGTGGCGCGCTGGCCGCCGCCCCCGGCCTGACCGTGGACTACGTTGCCATGGCGAACGTCGTCCAAGCCGGCAACGGGCAAAACCCGGCTCGCGTCGCAGCCACGCGCGGCGGTGTTCCGCGGACGGTTCCCGGGATCACCCTCAACGACGTGTGCCCCGGCAGCATGAGCGCAGTCGCCCTCGCCGCGATGATGATCCGCGGTGGCGAGGCGTCTGCCGTGCTCGTCGGGGGCTTCGAATCCATGACAAGGGCGCCGCGGCAGCCAGTCGACCTGCTCGTTAACGACGGCTTGCACTGTGCCCTCGGCGACGTGGCGATGGGTCCGCTCAGCGACCGCGAGAACGCCCGACTCGGCATCAGTCGCGCCGACCAGGACGCCTTCGCCCACGCCAGCCACATGCGTGCCGCGCAGGCGACCAGTGCGGGCCGGCTGAGCGAGGAGATCGTGGTCGACGGCCTTGTCGTTCCGGGCGGCCTGGCACTCGATCAGGTCTGGGCGGACGAGGGCATCAGACCCGGCACGACGCTGGAACGGCTTGGCGAGCTCCGGCCTGCCTTTGCCAGGGACGGCACCATCACCGCAGGGAACGCTTCGCAGATGTCCGACGCCGGCGCTGCCGGTGTCATCACGACACGGGACCGAGCCGCGGCTCTCGGCCTGACCCCCCTGGCGGCAGTCGTCGGCCGAGCCGTCATCGCTGGTGAGGACTCGAGCCTGCACCTGCGACCAGCGCAGGCTGCCAACCTCCTGCTCGAACGGCACGGAATGACCGCGGCGGACGTGGACCTGTGGGAGATCAACGAGGCCTTCGCCGGCGTTGTCCTCGCGTCCATGGCCGAGTTGGGCATCGACCACGACGAGGTCAATGTCAACGGTGGCGCGGTCGCCCTCGGGCACCCGCTGGGCGCCAGCGGCTTCCGACTCGTGCTGACCCTCGCGCATGAGATGAGACGACGCGGCGCCGAGACCGGAGTCGCGGCGATTTGTGGCGGCGGCGGCCAAGGACAAGCCATTCTGTTGCGCTCGATACCATGATCCTGAGTTTGACAGTCCGGACTCGAATCACAGTTCCTCTGGTGGGATCCGGGGCAGCGGCCGTCATATCCAACCCGGTGACGGCCGCCCGGCCAAGGCCGCACTCGGCGCCTGCGTGCCGAACCGAAACGTCACGGCGTGAATGCGTACTCGGTGAATCCGCCGCACGGCTTGAAACCGAGGCGGCGGTAAACGGGTTCACCGTCCGAGGACGCCTGCAGGACCAGCGTGCGATAACCCGCGTCGTAGGCGGTGCGAAGGGTCGCCAGGGTCATGGCGCCGCCGTATCCGCGTCGACGGTGGGCCGCCAGGGTCGCGATGTTGTAGATCCCGGCGACCTTCCCGTGCAGGAAGACCTCGGCCGCGCTGACCGGATGGCCGTCAACGTAGCCGACCAGGTAACGGGCGGGGCAGCCGGGGGCGAGTGCCCACTCGGCGGCATCGGCGAGGAAACGGCGCACAGTGGCTGCCGGCGGATCCCAGTTGGCGGCGAGGACGGCCGCGTAGTCGGAGAGCTGCCTGGGGTTCGTCACAGGATGGATGTCCAGGCCTTGAAGGTGCGGTCGCGGTGGCGCCGCGTTCAGGTCCATCCACATGCCCGTCTCGGTCTCCGACGCCGCGAGACCGGCTTCCTCGAGCAGTGAGGCCAGTTGTGCCGGTGCTGAGGCAGGGCCCAGCCACCAGGAGAAGGGCCGACCCGTGGCGGCAAGGGCCTGGACCGTCTCCCTGACCCGGGTGCGGGCGTTGTCCGTACGCAGCCTCGCCGCCGCGACGATGTTGAACGTGTCGTCGGCCAGTCCGCTGTCGGCGATCAGGAGGTCGTCCGTCTCCGTGACGGTCGGGCCCGGCATGTGACGGTGCAGGTGACACGCGTGCTCGGCAAGGTTCCGTTCCATCTCGGCCAGCAGATCCGGAACGGTGCAGCCGAGGTGCTTTGCTTCTTTCACCGAGGTATCGGATCATGGCGGTAACCGCTGTGCGATCGAATTCACCCTCGGTGACCCCACTCGGGCCGGTCGTCAGGCGATGTCGTCTGGCGGAAGGCGCCGTGGAGGGCAGCCCAAGGCGGACTGCACCGACCTGCAGGGCCATGCACGCTGCATCTTCGGACTGATCGCCCTCGTGCCTCTGGTCGCCGGTGGGCTACGTGGGCGGCACGACCGGAACGACGGCGGGCGTCACCAGGCCGTTGTTCTTCAGCGAGCGCAGGTGCTGGGTGGGGACCTTGGGCATGATCCCAACGACCCGCTGCAGTGGCTGTACCGGGCGGTTCCTTGGACAGATGGAAGACCCGACGGGTCGTCCCTCCTCCTGCTGGGGGGCGGCCTCCCCACCAGCCGACCTGGCCTCACTTCTCGACGATGCCGGCCTCAGCCCGCCTGAGTACGCCGTCACTCCCACGCCCTGGCATCGTCAGTGCGCCTTGCCCGTCGCGGCGTCCAGGACGGGGCCCAGTTCCCGCGAGACCGTCGTGAGGGCGCGGGTGTCCCGCTCGGCGCGGGCGATGAGGATCGCCCCTTCGAGCGCGCTGATCATGAGCGCGGCGAGCGCTTCGGACCGTCCCTCCGGCACGCCCATGCCGACCAGTGCCTGAGCCACCGCCCGATTCCAGGCGGCGAAGGCGTCGGACGCGGCCTCTCGCGTGGACGCGGCGGACTCGGCGCAGCCGACCGTGGCGGCGGCCACCGGGCAGCCGCCGGCGAAGCCGACGGTTTGGTACTCCTCCGTCCACTGGCGCACCATCGCGTCGAACAGGCCACTGGGTGTGGGATTGGGCAGCGCAGCGCGTGGACCTGCCCGTGCGGGGCCGTCCACGACCGGGACGTCAACGCGGCGGTCAACGTGTTGGCCCAGGGACGCTGGGACAACTCAAACGACCGTGGAGCGCGCGTAAGACCGGTACTCGTGCCGGCGGCGCGCAGGGAAGCGGTAATCCACCCGGGCGCCGCGCGTTCCACGCGCAGCGCGGAGGGAACCCCCGCCCCTTAAAGCGGGGAGAACGTCAAATCCAGATGTACTCCTCAGCGATGGCGCCGTCGCGCCATTTCGCTACCGTCACCATCCGGCTGCCGTCTTCCAACTCGCCCACCACGCAGGTCCACTCTCCCGACCCGAAAGCGATGGGGTGCGACTTGATCTGAACCGGCTTGCCGCCGGTCTTCTGGGCGAACGCCTGCATGGCGTCGATGTGCTCCTGGATGCCGTGAGTCTGCGGTTGCCCTTTCATGTCTACGAGCACGTCATCAGTGTGGTGGCGGGCGAACACTCCGTCCCAGTCCGCCGGGTTCCACCCCTTGAAGTCGAGGTCGTCCATGCCCTTTAGGTTGCGGGTGACCTGGTCGTCGGCCATGACGCAATCCCCTTCCACGGCCCGTCGCGAGTGCGTCTCTGAGTGAGCCTACGGAGACTTGCGGGACCTATCAGGCGAATGGCGAGCCGGGCAGTGGTACCCACTCCGACGTTCCGCGCGGTTTCATCAAGGCCGAGATCGTCTCCTACGACGACCGGGTTGCGGCCGGCAGTATGGCGGCGGGCAGGGTTGGCCTCGAGGGCGGGGGAGCGCGTCGTCAATCGTCGGAGGAACAGTGCCGGGCGTACCACGGATGGCTTCGACAGCAACGGTGACAGCAATCAGCCGAGATGGAGAGGATCGCCGGCTACCGGACACGGACGGCCACGTGAGGTCGTGGATGCGGACGGACACCGCCGGACCAAGCGCCAGAACCTACTGTGGGTGTTCGCCGAGAAGGTTCGCGAGCTGCCCGCCCGCGCAACGAAAATACCCCGCTCGCGCGGGCGTGTCGTTGATCGACAAGTAAAGAGGCCTCCGGCAGGTGGTTCATCGACCAAGAAGAACTGAGACCGGAGACCTCGCGGCCACGATACCGCGACGAGGCGGCACGACCTGACCGGCCGGCAGTGGGCGGCGCTGCAGCCGCTGATGCCGGTGGGCAGGAAGCCGGGCCGGCCGCCGAAATGGGGTGTACGGCAGCTCATCGACGCCGCGGGCCGGTGCGGCGGGCGGTCCGTCCCGCCCGGTCCCGGGATCACAGCCTGGCCGGCTCCGCTCCTTGGTTGACCTAAGCTCGCGGTCATGTCCCTGGTGAGTGCGGGCGGCGCGAGCCGCTGGTTCGGGTCGGTGGCGCAGTCCACCGGCGATGCGCAGGTCTTCGTCTTCCCGCATGCCGGTGGCATCGCCGCGGCGTTCATGGAGTGGCAGGCGATGGCTGAGCCGGAGCTGTCGTTGCAGGTCGCGCTGCTGCCGGCCAGGGGGATCCGGATGCACGAGCCGCCCGTCGACGACCTTACGGAGCTGGTGGATCAGTTGACGACGGCGGTCATCGAGCAGGCGCCGGGGCCGTACCTGCTGTTCGGGCACAGCCTGGGCGCGCTGCTGGCGTTCGAGGTGACCCGAGAGCTACGCCGCCGGGGTGCGCCCGATCCGCTGGCGCTGCTGGTCAGCGGGGCCGAGGCGCCGCAGACCCGGCTGATCAAGCAGCGCTGTCACGAACTCGACGACGCCGGCCTGATCGAGGCGTTGCGCGACTTCGGGGCCACCCCGGCCGGGTTGCTGGCGGACCGGGAGACGATGGAGATCATCCTGCCGGGTATCCGCGCCGACTTCGCCCTGTCCGAGCGGTACGCCTACCGTGCCGCGCCGCCGCTGGAGCTGCCGGTGCACGTGCTGCTCGGCGACGGGGACGAGCACGTAGACCTGGACCGGGCGGCCGGATGGGCGCTGGAATGCGCGGCCCCGCCACAGCGACATGTGTTCGCCGGTGGGCATTTCTTCCTCACTGACTATCAGTCGGAAATTCTGGACCTTATGCGCCGCATCGTCGCCAGTCACAGCGCTGTGGCGCAATCGTCGACAAAGGATGTGTAAGCACTCCTGCCCACACCAGGGCTTCCATGGTGTCGGTTATTCGACCTGGCGGCCCGGCGAAATGCGGTGCTACAGTTCGCCATCCGTTCATCGATAGGGACGTCGCTGACGAGGCGGCAAACCGTTCCGTGCGCCGAGGTGCTCATGAACCCGTCGTACTTGCCGTCCTTGATTCTGCATGAGTACTTGCACACGGTGGCGACCGTCCACCCCCAGCTGCGCGAGGTGCTTGATTTCGAGCGCCTCGGTGCGGCTGCCGCACTGGCGGAGCTGGCCGCCACGGTGAGCGAGTTTGACACCGACGCCACCGGCCGGGGCGACTCTTATCGCCGGGCCCAGCGCGACACCCTGGTGCGCTGGACCGGAATGCGGCAACTGCTGGAGTTGGCCGCTCCGGCCGGATCCGAGCCGGTCACCCTCATCCTGGACGTGCTCGGCGGCGACGGCACCGTGGCGCGCGCGGCGAGCAGCCAGTCCGCCTGTTTCGAGTCCAAGCTGGCGTTCATCACCGGCGACCTGTCCGGCCACATGGTCGACAGGGCGCTCGCGCACGGCCTGCCCGCCGTACGCCAGGCCGCGCACTTCTTGTTTCTGCGCGACGCCAGCCTCGACGCGGTGCTGCTCGCCTACGGAACGCATCACATCCCCGCACACCAGCGACCGCTGGCGGTGGCGGAGGCGGCCCGGGTGGTCCGCCCCGGTGGCCGGATCGTGCTGCACGACTTCGACGAGTCGAGCCCGATGGCCGGCTTCTTCGGTGAGGTGGTGCATTCGCACGCCTCCGGTGGCCACGACTACCAGCATTTCAGCCGGGCGGAACTGGCCAGCCTGTTCGCCCAGGCCGATCTGCCGGTGCGCATCGTCGACCTCTACGACCCGCTGATCGTGCGCGCCGACACCGCACCATCCGCGTACGCGCGGATTCGCGACTATGTCGGCGACATGTACGGGCTACGGGAGTTCTTCGCGACGCTGAGCGATGACGAGGTGTGGCGGTTGCTGACGCACCACTTCGACCACACCAGCTACCTGGCCGCGCTCGGTGGCCGTGACAGCATCCCAGCCCGACCGGTGGTCTACCGGGCCGACGGGCAGTTCGTCGCCGAGGTGCCCCGGATGGCGATCGTCGCGGTCGCGACAAGGACGGCATGACGCCATGCCCAGCCCGCCCTACCTGCTCGATCTGGTCCACCGGCCCTCGGGAGCCGTCGCCGACCGGCCCGCGATCGTCGCCCCCGACGGTGAGCTGAGCTACGCACACCTGTGGGAGCGGATCGGCGCGACGGCCGAACTGCTGCGCCGGGCCGGGATCAGGCCGGGTGACCTGGTCGGCCTCTACCTGCACCGGTCCGCCGACTACGTGGCGTCGCTGCTGGCGACGCTCGCAGTGGGCGCGGTCGCGGTGCCGGTCGATCCGGAGCTACCCTCCGGCCGGGCCGAGCAGATGCTCGCCATAGCCGCACCCCGGCTCGTCCTGTACGCGGACCGGCCCGCCACCGTCGCCGCGCCGGCGGGCACCCGCTGGCGCGATGTGCGTACCGCCAAAGCGGCGGCAGGGACCGATCTGCTGGATCGCGCGGGCTGGCTGCCGCCGGGGGACCAGGCTGCGCTGGTGTTGTTCACCTCGGGATCCACCGGCCAACCAAAGGGTGTCGTGCTGCACCACGCCGGGCTGGTCAACCGGCTGGCCTGGGGCCACGACTGGTTCGGTTTCGCCGCCGACGACCGGGTGCTGCACAAGGCGTCGATCGGGTTCGACGCGTCGGTGCACGAGATCTTCTCCCCGCTCATCGCCGGTGGCACGATGGTCATCGCGGGACCGGGCCTGCAATTCGACAGTCTCGGCCTGGTCCGGCTGATCCAGCGGGAGGCCGTCACTACCGCGCATTTCGTGCCGACCATGCTGCGGCACCTGCTCGACGAGCCGGAACTCGCCGGATGCGTCACGTTGCGGCGGGTGCTGTGCGGCGGTGAGGCGCTGGACATGCAGCTGGTCCGGCGGCTGCGTGAGGCGCTGCCGTGCGGGCTCTTCAACGGGTACGGCCCGAGCGAAACCTCGATCAACGTGTCCTACTGGGACTGCTCTGAGGCGTACACGGGCAGCATCGCCCCGGTCGGCCGGATCATCGGCGGGGTGTCGGCGCGGGTGCTGGACGAGGAGTTCCGGCCCGTCGCCGACGGCGAGACCGGTGAGCTGTGGATCGGTGGGCTCGCGGTCGGCCTGGGCTACCTGCGCGACGACCAGCGGACAGCGGAACGTTTCCGGCCCGATCCGGCACAGCCGGGTGCCCGGCTCTACCGCACCGGTGACCTGGTGCGGGTCGCGCCGGAGGGTTTCCTGGAGTTCCGGGGCCGGGTTGACGACCAGGTCAAGATCCGAGGCATCCGGGTGGAACCGGGCGAGGTCGCCGCGGTGCTGCGCAAGCATCCCGCCGTGCACGACGCGGTGGTCGTGGCCGTGCCGGACGAGGATTCCGGGTCGCGCCTGGTCGGGTACGTGGTGCCGCAGCCACGGCAGGCCCCGACGATCGACGGACTGCCCCGGTTCCGGCTGCCCAACGGCATGGCGGTGACGGCGGCGTCGCCGGACGAGGCGGTCTTCCTCTACCGGCAGATCTTCGACCACGCGGAGTACTCGCGGTTCGGCGTACGCCTCGGTGACGGCGCGGTCGTTGTCGATGTGGGCGCCAACATCGGCCTGTTCTCGCTCTGGGCGACCCGGCAGGCGCGCGACGTGCACCTGGTCGCGGTCGAGCCGAACCCGGACACGCTGCCTTACCTTCGGGCCAACCTCAGCCTCTACGCCGAGTCCGCCTCCATTGTGGAGGCTGCGGTGACCGATGTGGCGGGCACGGCCGAGCTGATCTCGTTTCCCGAGCTGAGCTACCTGTCCGGCCTGGGTGCCGACCGGGCCGAAGCCGCGTCGGACCTGGTCCGGTCGCATTACCGGCAGGGCGACGGCGACGCCGACGAGGCCGAGCAGGCCGCGCTGCTGGCCGACGCGCACCGGCGCCTGACCTCGGTGGCGCACGTGGTGCCGACGGTGACCCTGTCCGAGCTGCTGGAGAGGTTCGGGCTGGACCGGGTCGACCTGCTGAAGGTCAACACCGAGGGCGCCGAGCTGAGTGTGCTGCGCGGCCTGCGCCCGGAGCACTGGCCCCGCATCGGCCAGGTGTGCCTGGAGGTCGAGCGCAGCAGCGTGACCGCGCCGCAGGTGCGCGAGCTGCTGTCGGCGGTCGGGTTCGAGGTGCACGAGATCGGTGACTGGAACGTCGGCGCGGACGCCGATGTCAGCTACATCTACGCGATGCGGCCGCAGGAGCAGCCGCAGGGGGCCTCGCCCTGGGACGAGCCCGCCGACCAGCTGCTGACGACCGGGCTGCTCCAGGGATACCTCGCGTCGGTGCTGCCGCCCGCGATGCACCCGGACCAGCTCGTCTTCGTCGACAGCCTGCCCCGCCTGCCCAACGGCAAGGTGGCCCGGCTGGACCTGCCGCCGCCACCCAGACGGCACGCGGAAGCGGCCCCGCAGCAGGGCAGCGCCCTCGCCGACCGGCTGCGCGAGGCGTGGCGGGTCACGCTCGGCGTCGACGCCGTCCATGACGAGGACAGCTTCCTCGCCCTCGGCGGGCACTCGCTGACCGCGCTGCGGGTGGCGCACCGGGTGCGCGAGATGACCGACCTGGAGGTGTCCCCCGCGAGCTGCCTGCGCGCCGGGTCCTTCGCCGACTGGTTGGCCCGGGTCACGGACGCGAGACGCGATGTCAGCCCCCCTCGATAACGCGCCGCGGCACGTCGTCGTGGTGGGCAGCGGCCAGCTCGCCCGCTCGCTGTGCGATTCCCTGGCCTCGATGCACACCCCCCAGCCGGTACGCGTGACCGTGCTGGCCCGCGACCTGACCGCCGCCCTCGGCGCGGCCCGGGGCGCGCAGGTGCGCGCCACGGTCGCCGGGACCGGCGTCAACTTCACCGCCCAGCCGTTCACCGCCGAACCGTCCACCGACCCCGGCGACGGGTACGCCGCCGACGCCGCGTCGATGGCCCGGCTTCGCCCGGACGTGCTGGTCTGCGCCGCGTCGACCCAGTCGCCGTACGAGCGGCTGCACGCACCGTCGGCCTGGACGGAGCTGGTCGCCACGGCCGGCTTCGGGGTGACGCTGGCGTTGCAGGCCGAGCTGGTGTCCCGGCTGGCCGCCGCGCTGGCCGGCGGCGCACCGGACGCGTTGCTGGTCAACGGCTGCTTCCCGGACGCGGTCAACCCGCTGCTGGCAGCGCTGAATCTGCCCGTGCTGTGCGGCATCGGCAACGTGGCGACCCTGGCCGCGTGTCTGGACGCCGCGCTGGGCCGTCCCGGGCCGCGGCGACTGGCGGTGCTCGGCCACCACGCCCACCTCGCCGCGCCCGGCCCCGACAACACTGGGGACAACACCGCCGAGGTACGCGCCTGGCTGGACGGCCGGCCCGTCCCGGACGTCACCGGGTTGCTGGTCGGCTACCGTGCGCTGCCCCGGCCGCAGCTGAACGCGCTGGCCGGACATGCCGCCGCCGCCCTGGTGGCGGGGCTCGCCGCCGACCCGGGTGAGGTCGTGGCGAGCCTGCCCGGGCCGCTGGGGCTGCCAGGCGGCTATCCGGTCCGGCTCAGCGGCGGCCGGGCCGAGCTGCGGCTGCCGCCCGAGGTCAGCGCGGCGCAGGCCGTCGCCTGGAACACCGCCGCCGGGCACCGGGACGGCGTCGAGGTCAGCGACGGCCACGTGCGCTATCCGGAGCGGGCGCGGGCGGCGCTGTCGGCGTACCGGCCGGAGCTGGCCGAAGGCTGGCCGGTGACTGAACTGCCTGCGGTCTCTGCTCGGTTCATCGCCCTGCGCGACCATCTGCGAACGGCACCACCGGCGCCGGCGCATGCCCCTCGTGTGTTGGAGGAATCCCGATGTATGTGACCGCCCCGACCACACGCAACCTGATCACCGACTATTACGACGTCATCGCTTCGGCGGTGGATCGGTGCGGTGCCGTCGCCGGCGGCCCTGCCGGGACGCCTGGTTTCGCGCCCGGCTTCGACCTGCCCGAGCTGACCCCGGCGGTGCGCCAATACTACGCCGCCGCCACCGCGAGCTGGTCCCGGCTGGGCGAATACGGCGGGCACCACCTCCAGCTGCTCGACCTGACGGCGAACCCGGGCACCCAGACCACCAAGACGTTCGCGTCGATGGTGATCGTCGCCCGCGCGGTGGAATACATCCGGCGCACCGGGACCCGGCTGTGCATCTTCACGCCGACCTCCGGCAACAAGGGCGTTGCACTGCGCGACGCGGTGGCCCGTGCCTACGCGGCCGGGCTGGCGACGCCGGAACAGCTGTCCATCGTGGTGCTGGCACCGCAGTCGACGCGGCACAAGTTCCGCCACGACGCGCTCGCCGCCGACCCGCGGTCGCGCCAGGTCAACCCGCTGCTGCGGTACACCGGCAGCGACCCGGAGGGGGTGAAGGCGCTCGGCCGCGCGTTCGTCGACGAGTACGCCGCCACGATGCACGACGAGCACGGCGTCACCCTGTGGTACACCCTGGACCTGAAGAACTACCTGGTCGCGGACGCCGCCCGGGCCGCCTTCGAGGCTGACATGGCCCCGGTCAGCGCTGCCCGGCCGCGCTGGCACGCGCACGCCGTCTCCAGCGCTTTCGGCCTGCTCGGCTACAACCTGGGCCGCGACGTGCTCGAAGCGGCGGGCAAGGCCAGCCCCGCCGACCGCCCCGGCTTCCTGCTCGTGCAGCACCTCGGTACGCCCGACATGGTGCTCAGCCTGCGCCACGGTTCGTTCGAGCGGGACAACTGCCCGGCCTACACCCGGGATGAGCGCGTGGGCGCCTGGACGCAGGACAAGGACGTCCACTTCCCGGCCGTCACCGATGACCCGGCCGAGGTGCTCGATCCCACCTTCTACACCCACCGCCCGGTGACCTCCCCGCTGATGAACGCGTTGATCGAGCGGCACGGCGGCGACGGCATCGTCGTGTCGCGGCGCGAGTGCGCCCAGCGCTACCCGGTGGCCCGGGACTGGCTGGCCACCGCCGGGCTCAAGCTGCCCGCCGACCCCGAGCAGCTGCGGGAGTGGTCGATCGTGATGGCGCTGACCGGTGTCTGCAACGCCATCGACCGCGGCCTGGTGCCGGCCGGGCACGACATCGTGGTGCACGGCACCGGCAGCTACGCCAACGACTTCGCCGTCGCCGACGCAGACGCCGAGGTGTCCACGGTCGCCGACGTCGTGGCCGCCGTCCTGAACACATGATGAGCCCGGCGTACTCCGACCGCCCGCTCGGCCTGTCACCCGAGCGGGCCGCCTGGCTTGCCGCGCAGGCCCACGCCGCCGGGGCCACCCCGGCTGCGGTGGTCCTCACCGCGACCGCCCTGCTGGTACGCCGGTACACCGGCGCCCAGGTCGTGACGCTGCGGCACGGCGACGACCTGGTGGCGCTGGACCTGACCGCCGACGCCCCGATCCGCGAGCTGTGGCGGTCGCTGCGGCCGGCGCCGCCGGGTTCCGCCGCCGACGCCAGCGTCCAGGTCGGCACTGACCTGAGCGAGGGCGCCCTGTCGGGGCTGCCCGGTGACTACGCCGACGACCTGTGCGCCGACCTGGCCGAGTTCCTGTCCGCTCTGGATCCGGCCGCGTCGTCGGCCGACGTGTTGTCGTCGGCCCGCTACGAGCAGCGCCCGGCACCACAACTGGCCCGGCTGCATGGTGGCGACGGCACCGAAGCCGACGGCGTACGCGGTGACACGATCCCGGCCGCGTTCGCCTCGATGGTCGCCGCACACCCCGAGCGGGTGGCGGTGCTGGCCGACGACGCGACCGTGACCTATCGCGAGCTCGGTGCCGCCGTGGCCGCGACCGCCGTGGCCCTGGCTGATCCGGGCGACGTCGCCGCGCCGCCCGCGCCGGTCGGGGTACTGTGCCGCCACGGCGTCGCCACGATCACCGGCATCCTGGCGGTGCTGGCGTCGGGGTCCGCGTACGTGCCGCTGGACACCGTGTTCCCGGTGGTCCGGCTGGCCGGGATGCTGCGCGACGCCGGGGTGCGGGCCATCGTCACGGATCCCGAGCACGCGAAGCTCGCCGCCACGCTGGCCGCCGAAGCCGGGCAGCCGGAGCTGCCGATCGTGCACCTCCGGCCGGGCACATCCCAGGCCGACCTGTCGGTGCTGCGGGGGCTCGCCCGGCCGGACGACCCGGCGTACGTGCTCTACACCTCCGGATCGACCGGGATGCCGAAGGGTGTGGTGCAGAGCCACCGCAACGTGCTGTTCGGCGTACGCAACCACGTGCGCAACTTCGCCATCCGGCCGGATGACCGCACCAGCGTGCTCACCTCGTTCGGCTACGACATGGCAGTCACCGACACGTTCAGCGCCCTGCTCTCCGGCGCCGCCGCCGTCCCCGTCGACGTTCGCGCACACGGTCTCGGCCACCTGGCCAGCGCCCTCGCCGGCCGGAGCGTGACGATCTACCACTCCACCCCGACCGTCTACCGGTACCTGGTGGCGAGCCTGGGCGAGGGCGGGCGGCTGCCGTCGATCCGCGCGGTCGTGCTCGGCGGCGAGGAGGTCACCAGACACGACGTAGCGCTGGCCCGGCGGTCGTTCGCGCCCGGTGTGGTGTTCATCAACGGGTACGGCACCACCGAGATCAGCTTCGCCGCACAGCACCACCTGCCGCCCGGCGCGCAGCTGGAGCAGGCCGTCGTGCCGATCGGGCACCCGCTGCCAGGGATCGAGGTGGTGCTGGCCGGCCCGGCCGGGCGCCCGACCTGCCTGACCGGCGAGGTGATCGTGCGTACCCCGCACGTCGCGCTGGGGTACCTGGGCCTGCCCGAGCTCACGGCGGCCCGGTTCATCGAGCACGGCGGGGTGCGGGCGTACCGGACCGGGGACATCGCGCGGCGGCTGCCCGACGGGACGCTGGTCTACCTGAGCCGCAGCGACCGGATGGTGAAGATCCGCGGCTATCGGGTGGAGCTGGGCGAGATCGAAGCCCACCTGGCCGGGTTGCCCGGGGTGGGCCAGGCGGCCGTGGTGGCCCGCCGCAGCGCGGGCGGCACCGGCGAGCACGAGATCATCGCGTACACGGTCCCGGCCGTGGGGGCGAGCATCGACCCGGGACGGCTGCGGAAGCAGTTGAGGGCGGTACTGCCGGACTTCATGGTGCCCCGGGCCGTCGTGGCGGTGGCGGAGCTGCCGATGGGCCCGACCGGCAAGCTCGACCAGGCCGCCCTGCCCGACCCGGATACCGAGGCCGTGCGAACCGTCGCGGGGGCTGGTGGGCCGCCGTCGGGGCCGGTCGAGGAGGCGATCGCGGCGGCCTGGTGCGCGGTGCTGGGACTGCCGGCCGTGGACCGCCAGGTGAGCTTCTTCGAGTTGGGCGGGCATTCGCTCCAGCTCGCCCAACTGCAGCGGCACCTGGAGGAACGCCTCGACCGGCGGGTGCCGCTGGCCCGGCTGATGGAGTTCCCGACGGTGGCGGCGCTGGCGGCACACCTGGGGGTGGCGGCGGGCGCTGAGGGCGTACCGGCGGATGGTCGGTTGGCGGCAGTCGGGCACCGGATGGCGCGGCGCAGAGCCGCGCGGGGCGGTGGCGGCGCGAAGGGTGGGACGTGAGCGAGGACGACCAGATCGCGGTGGTGGGCATGTCCTGCCGGGTACCCGGCGCGGACGACGCACCCGCCATGTGGCGGAACCTGCTGTCCGGGGTGGACTCGGTGCGTCCGTTGACCGCCGCCGAGGGTGCGCTCACCGACCCCGATTGGATGCCGGTGTTCGGGCGGCTCGACGACCTGGACGGTTTCGACGCGGACCTGTTCGGCTATCCCGCCGAGCTGGCGGCGCTGCTCGATCCGCAGCACCGGCTGTTCCTGGAGGTCGCCTGGCGCGCCCTCGAGGACGCCGGAATCGATCCCGATCGCGACCCGGCCCAGGTCGGCGTGTTCGCCGGGTGCGGCCCCAACCGCTACCTGCACCACCACCTGCTGGGCAATCCCGCTCTGCAGCCCGGCTCTGGTGGCCTGGCCGAGGACTGGGAGGACGCGCTGACCGGCTCGGGCTGCGACTACCTGCCGACGCGCACCGCGTACGCGCTGGGGCTGGCCGGACCGGCCGTGGCGATCCAGACCGCCTGCTCGACCTCGCTGGTCGCGGTGTGCCAGGCGGCGCAGAGCCTGCTGGACTACCGCTGCGACGTGGCGATCGCGGGTGGCTCGGCGGTGGTCTCGACCCGGCAGGCCGGTTACCGCCTGCGGCCGGGCGGCCTGCTGGCCACGGACGGGGTGTGCCGCCCCTACGACGCGGCCGCGACCGGGCAGGTGTTCGGCAACGGCGCCGGTGCGGTGGTGCTCAAGCGCCTCGCGGAGGCGCGTGCCGACGGCGACAACGTCTACGCCGTCCTCCCGGGCTGGGCCGTGAACAACGACGGCGCCGACCGGCCCGGCTTCACCATACCGGGCGTGGCGGGGCAGGCGGCGGTGCTGGCGGAGGCGCTGGCCTCGGTGGGCTGGGACCCGGCCGACGTGGGCTATCTGGAGGGTCACGGCACCGGTACCTCGGTGGGGGACGCCATCGAGGTCGACGCCCTGACCCGGGTACGCCGGGGTAACCGCAGCCCGCTGCTGCTTGGCTCGGTGAAGGGCAACCTCGGCAACCTGGACGCCGCCGCCGGCGTGATCTCTCTGATCAAGGCCGTGTACGCCGTCCACACCGGGCAGGTGCCGGGGACGGCGCACTTCACCGGCGCGCACGGCGAGGTCGACCTGGCCGCGGCGGGTGCCGAGGTCAGCGCGCAGACCCGGCCGTGGGCCGGGCAGCGGCGGGCCGGGGTCAGCTCGTTCGGCCTCGGCGGCACCAACGCGCACGTGCTGGTGGAGCAGGCGCCCGCCGCGAACGACCGTGACGAGCCGGACAGTTCCGGCGGACAAGAATGTCCTGATCGCGTGGTGCTGGGGCTGTCGGCGGGAAGCCCGGCGGCGCTGCGGGAGCTGGCCCGGCGGCTGGCCGATCGGCTGGCCGGGGGTGACCTCGCCGTGGCGGATGTGGCGCACACGCTGGCGGTGGGACGGCGGCGGCTGGCCTACCGGGGTGCGGTCGGGTGCACCGACGCCGCGGAGGCGGTCGGGCAGCTGACCGCGCTCGCGCAGGGCGGACCGGTGGCCGACGCCGCCGTCACGCGTTCCTGGCTGGACGGTGGCGACCTGCCCGTGGTGCGGGGGCGGCGGGTTCCGCTGCCCGGCTATCCGTTCCAGCGGACCAGACACTGGATCGAGGCGACGCGATGACCGGACCCCACCTGCCCTATCCCGAGCTGTGCCTGCCCGACCTGGTCGCCGGGCACGCCCAGCGACGTCCCCACGCGCCCGCGGTCGTGCAGGGTGACCTGACCCTGAGCTACAGCGACCTCGTCGGCCGGGCCAGCGCCCTCGCCGCGTCGCTGCGCGCGCACGGCATCGCCCCGGACGATCTCGTCGGTGTCTGCGTGGATCGCCGTCCGGACCTGGTGGTCGCCCTGCTCGGCGTGCAAGCGGCGGGCGCGGGGTATGTCCCGCTCGACCCGGCGCTGCCGCCGCAGCGGTTGCGCGAACTGTCCGCCGAGGCCCGCCTTCACCTCGTCGTGGGTACGCCCACCGCCGCACCCGAAGCCTTCGGCGACCTGACCGTGCTGGGCGTACCCGCCGAAACGGCGCCCTGGCAGCCGACGCCCGCGACGCTGTCCACCGCGGCGTACGCGATGTTCACGTCGGGGTCGACCGGGCAACCCAAGGGCGCGGTGATCGAGCACCGGGCGCTGACCGAGAAGGTCGCCAACATCGCGGACTTCGCCAACTTCGGCGAGGCGACCCGATGCCTGGCCTTCGCCTCGATCGGGTTCGACGCGTCGGTGGCCGACCTGCTCGCTCCGCTCGCCGCCGGGGGCACGGTCGTGCTGGCCGGCGACGCCGAGCGAGCCGACCCGACCCGGCTCTACCGGGTGTGCGCCGAGCAGGGCGTCGACGTCGTGGTGCTGCCGCCGCCGATCCTGCCCCTGCTGGACCCGGCCCGGCTGTCCGGCGTACGGCTGGTGATGACCGGTGGGGAAGCGACCGGCCCGGAGCAGGTCGGCCGGTGGACCGCGGGGGGCCGCCGATTCATCAGCGTCTACGGCCCGACCGAGGCGACGGTGCTGGTGACCTGGTTCGAGGGCAGCGGCATCTGGACCCGGCCCATCCCGATCGGCAAGCCCGCCGCCAACCACCGCATCCACCTCGTCGACGACAGCCTGCACGAGGTCGGCCCCGGTGAGATCGGCGAGGTGCTGGCCGGTGGGCCGGGACTCGGCCGCGGATACCTGTTCGACCCTGCGCTCACGGCGCAGCGGTTCATCCCGGATCCGTTCACCGAGCAGCCCGGGCAGCGGCTCTACCGCACCGGTGACCTGGCCCGATGGCTGCCGGACGGGAGCCTGGAATTCCTCGGCCGCGCCGACCGGCAGGTCAAGATCCGGGGACAACGGATCGAGCTCGGCGAGGTGGAGGCGGTGCTGCGCCGCCACCCTGAGGTCGGCAACGCCAGCGTCCAGGCGCGCGGCGGCTCCGGCGGCCAGGAACTCGTCGCGTACGTGGCTACCGGCCTGGACGTGGCGGACCTGCGCGCCTACTGCGCGCGGCTGCTGCCGCCCGCGGCCGTCCCGGCGCGGATGTTCACCATGGCCGCGCTACCGATTACCATCAACGGCAAGATCGACACCGGGCGGCTGGCCGCACTCACCGCCGCCGAACCCGACCCGGCACCGCAGGGCGAGGCACCGGCCACCGACACCGAGCGCCTGATCGCGCAGGCCTGGGCGGTGCTGCTGGACGAGCCGGCCGTCGGCCGCGACGCCGACTTCTTCGACCACGGTGGGCACTCGATCACCGCCATGCGGCTGGTCGCCGACCTGCGGGACCGGCTGGGCCGGGACATCGCGATCGAGGACGTGCTGATCGGGCGTACGCTGCGTGGCATCGCCGCCCGCGCCGACGCCGCCGCCGAGGCCAGCCCGGCCACCGTCACCCGGGGCCGTCCACCGGCCCTGTCCCCGGCGCAGCAGCGGCTGTGGTTCCTCGACCGCTACTTCCCCGCCGCCGCGTCGGCCTACAACGTCGTCTTCGCCGAACGGCTCACCGGCCCCCTCGACATCGCGGCCCTGGCCACGGCGCTCACCGCCGTCGCGGACCGCCAGCAGATCCTGCGCTGGCGCATCCCGGACACCGACGGCGTCCCGTACGCCGTGGCCGACCCGTCCGCGCCGGTGCCGTTGCCCGTGCGCGAACCGGCCCCGGGCACGGACCTCGCCACACACCTCGCGGCGGGCGCGGCGACACCGTTCACGCTGGCCACCGACACACTGTGGCGGGCCGAACTGATCCGGACCGGCGCCGACGAGCACGTGCTGGCCGTCTACGCCCACCACGCCGTGTTCGACGGCTGGTCCCAGTCGCTGTTCTACGCCGACCTCGCGACCGCCTACCGCGCCGCGCTCGGCGACGGGGCACCGCTGCCGCCGCTGCCCGCCACCTACGGCGACTATGTCGCGTGGCGCGCCGACCGCTCCCAGCGACGCGCCGAGCAGGACCTGGACTGGTGGCTGGAGCACCTGACCGGCGTACCCGTCGTGCTGGAACTGCCCGGGGGACGAGACCGGCCCGCCGAACAGACCTTCACCAGCCAGACCGTGACCACCCGGCTGGACCGGGCCGCGACGGCCGCCCTCACCGACCTCGCCGCCGGGCTCGGCGCGACCCCGGCCGCCGCCGTGCTGGCCGCATTCGCGCTGGTGCTGGCCCGGCGCACCGGCCACTCGGACCTGGTCATCGGCACGCCCACGGTGGACCGGCGAGCCGCCGACTTCGAGCGGATGGTCGGATTTTTCATCGAGATCGCACCGCTGCGGCTGCGTCCGGCCCCGGAGGCGGGCTTCGCCGAGCATGTGCGCGCCGCGTGGGAGGAACTCCTCGCCGCGCTCGCGCACCCGGAAGCGCCGGTGGAACGCATCGTCGGCGGGCTCGGCCTCAGCGGCCTGCTGGACCGCAGCCCGCTGGTGCAGGTGCTGTTCAACATGTACACGTTCGACGAGCCGAAGCTGGACCTGGCCGGGCTCGACAGCGAGCCGGTGCCGGTGCCCGCGCCCGGGTCGCCGTTCGACCTCACCCTCTACGGCGTGACCCGGGACGGGCAGCTGCGAGTGGAGATCGTCTTCAACCCGGACGTCTACGGCACCGGCCTGATGGCGGCCGTGCTCGGCGAGGTCGAGCAGATGCTGCGGGCCGGAACCGCCGATCCGCGGCAACCCGTGTCACAGCTGCCCGGCTGGGCGGCCATCCCGGCCGGGAGGCCGGGCGACGTGCCCCGGGCCGCCCGGGTCAAGCGGGCCGTGGGCCGGTCGGGCGCGATCACCCAGCGCCCGGCCACCGCCACCGAGCGCCAGATCGCATCGGTCTGGTGCAACGTGCTCGGCGTACCAGAGGTGGCGGCGACGGACAGCTTCTTCGACGTCGGCGGTGGCTCATTGGCCGTCGCCGTCGTGCAGCGGCAGCTCAACCGGCTGCTCGGCACGAACCTGCGGGTGGTGGACCTGTTCCGCCATCCGACCGTCCGCACCCTCGCCACGCACCTGGACGGCGCCCGCGCATCCGCGGAATCGCCGGGTGACAGCGCCGAGGACGCGGCGGTGGAACGGGCCGTGCGCCGCGGCGCCGTCCGCCTCCAGCGCGCCCGGCGCCGCTCGACCGGTGAGCCCGCGGTGGAGGAGGATCCGGCGTGACGCACCTGGTCCCACTCGGCGACACCGGCTGGTCGGTCTGGCGGGACGCGCTGCTGCGCAGCGCCGGGTTCCCCGCCGACGGCCTGGACCGCTTCGCCGCACCGGACTGCGCCGACGCCGCCGACCGTCACCTCGCCGGTGACCTCGACGCGTCGGCGTTCACGGCCGCGTACGCCGACGCCACCCGGGCGTCCTCCGCGGCGGTGTGCGAGATCGCCGCCGACCCGCTGTTCCGTGAGGCCGTGACCTGGCAGAACCCGGACGTCCTGGTGGCCCTCGACGGGCTGGTCAAGGACGGCCCGGACGGGCCACGCAACGTCCGCCGCCGGGGCCGGGAGAACGTCGTCGCCGGGTACTGGCAGCGCTATGTCGCCAAGTGCGAAACCATCGGCTTCTTCGGGCCGGTGTGCTGGGGCACCGTGGAACCCGGCCCGGCCACCATCACCACCAGGCCCGGCCCCGGCCTGCTCCGCCAGCGCGCCGTCTACCTCGAAAACTGGGCCCTGTCCGCGTACTCGGACAGGCTGGCGGCGGACCCGCTGGTGCGGGCGTGGCTGGCCCCGGCCCTGGCGCCGCACGCCTGGTTGGACGGGCGGGTCGTGCACCGGCCCGCCCAGCGCCCGACGCCGGTGTCGCTGACCGAGTCGATCGCGCTGGGGTGGTGTGACGGCAGCCGCCCCGCGCGGGAGATCGTCGACGACCTGGTGCGCGACGAGCAGGCCGGCGTACGCCGGGCCGAGGAGGGGTTCCTGCTGCTGGCGCACCTGGCCGAACGGGGGCTGCTGCGCTGGGACTTCGACCTGCCGCAGGGCTTCGCCGCGGAGGCGCGCCTGCGCGAGCGGATCGGCGCCATCGGCGACCCGGCGCTCCGGGAAAGCGCCCTGGCCGGGCTGAACCGGCTGGCCGGAGCCCGGACCCGGGTCGCCCACGCCGCCGGCGACCCCACCGCGTTGGCCGACGCGCTGTCCGCGTTGGACTCCGAGTTCACCGAGCTGACGGGATTGCCGCCGCGCCGCCGGGCCGGGCAGAACTACGCCGGGCGGGCGCTGTGCCACGAGGAGACCGCCCGCGACGTGGAGTTCACGGTCGGCAGCGGCCTGCTCGACTCCCTGGCCCCGGCACTGGCGTGTGCTTTGCAGGCCGCGCGCTGGCTCACCGCCGAACTGGCCACGGCGTACGGCGACGCGCTGCGCGACCTGTACGTCGAGTTGAGCGACGACGGACCGGTCCGGCTCGGCGACCTGTGGTTCTTCGCCCAGGGTCCGCTGTTCGGGCCCGGCGACCGGCCCGTCGATCGGGTCGCGCACGAATTCGCCGCCCGCTGGGAACGGGTGCTCGGCCTCGCCGACCTGCCCGCCGACGCCGCGCGGCTGCAGATCAGCTCGGCCGAGCTGGCGCCCCGGGTGGCCCGGCAGTTCCCGGCGACCCGTCCCGGCTGGAGCGCGGGCCGGGTGCACAGCCCGGACCTGCAAATCTTCGCCGAGTCGCCGCAGGCGCTGGCCGCCGGCGAGTTCGCCGCGGTGCTCGGCGAGCTGCACGCCGCGTACGCGACGTTCAACGCCGAGCTGTTCACGCACTGCCATCCCGACCTGGACCGGCTGCGGCGCGCGTACGCGACGGACCTGGGCTCGGGACGGCTGCGCCCGATCTACCCGGTCGACTTCCCCCGGGTCGGCGGCCGGTTGTCGGCGTCGCTGTTCGGGCCGGACGAGTACCAGCTCGCGTTCGCCGACGCGCCGGGTGCCCGGCGGGACCGGCTCGTGCCGGCCAACGCCGCCCTGGTGTCCGAAGCGGGCGGCACGGTGGTGGCGACCGGGCCCGACGGCACCCGCTGGCCGCTGGTCGAGGTGTTCTCCGACCTGATCGCGGTGCACGCCGCCGATGCGTTCAAGCTGATGACCGAGCGCCCGCACAGCCCCCGGATCACCGTCGACAAACTGGTGCTCGCCCGGGAGACGTGGCGCACCACGGTCGGGCAGACCGGCCTCACCAGCGCGATCGACCAGGCACAGCGCTACCTCGCGGTACGCCGGTGGCGGGCCGCGCTGGGCCTGCCGGAGCGGGTCTTCATCCGGGTGGCCACCGAGCTCAAACCCACGTACGTCGACCTGACCAGCCCGCTCTACGCCAACCGGCTCTGCCTGCTGCTCCGGGCCGCAGACCAGGCGGGCGGCGACAACGTGCCGGTGACGGTGTCGGAGCTGCTGCCCGGGCCGCCGCAGGCGTGGCTGCCCGACGGCCAGGGCCGCCACTACGCCAGCGAGCTACGCCTGCACATCAGCGACTCGGCCGAGCCAGAGGTGATTCCATGACGAACCAGACAGTGGAGCCGATCGCGATCGTCGGGCTCAGCCTGCGCGTACCCGGGGCGTCATCGGCGGAGGAGTTCTGGCGCAACCTGGTCGACGGCACCGAGTCGTTCACCCGGTTCAGCCGGGCCGAACTGCTGGCGCGCGGGGTCAGCGAGGACGAACTCGACGATCCGGCGTACGTGCCGGTGGCGGCCGTGCTCGACCAGTTCGACTGTTTCGACGCGGGCCTGTTCGGAATGAGCCCCCGCGACGCGGAGCTGGCCGACCCGCAGCAACGGCTGTTCCTGGAGCACGCGCACGCCGCCCTGATCGACGCGGGCTGCGACCCGACCCGCTACGGCGGCGAGATCGGCGTCTACGCGGGCAGCAACGCCGACCTCTACCAGTGGCTCAACGTCCGGCGGAACCCGCAGGCGCTGGCGGACGCCGGTGAGCTGCGGGTGTCGCTGGGCAACAAGCCCGACTACCTGGCCAGCAGCGTGTCGTTCCGGCTCAACCTGCGCGGCCCGGCGATGACCGTGCAGACCGCCTGCTCGTCGTCGCTGGTGGCGGTACACCTGGCCAGCGAGGCGCTGCGCAACGGCGAGTGCGACACGGCGCTTGCCGGCGGGGTGTGCGTGGAGCTGCCGCACGCCGTCGGGTACGTCGCCGACGACGGGTACACGTCCGCCGACGGGCACTGCCGCCCGTTCGACGCGCAGGCCAACGGCACCGTCTACGGCAGCGGGGTCGGGGTTGTCGTGCTCAAGCGGCTGTCCGACGCGCTGTCCGACGGAGACGACATCCGGGCGCTGATCGTCGGCAACGCGGTCAACAACGACGGCATGACCAAGGCGAGTTTCACCGCGCCCAGCGTCAGCGGGCAGTTGGAGGTCGTCGTGCAGGCCCTCGCGGTCGCCGGCGTCGCCCCCCGCTCGATCAGCTACGTGGAGGCGCACGGCACCGGTACGGTCCTCGGCGACTCGATCGAGATCGCGGCGCTGACGGCGGCCTACGGGCGGCGCACCACCGAGCGGGGCTGGTGTGGGGTCGGCTCGACCAAGGCCAACATCGGCCACCTCAGCGCGGCCGGCGGCGTGATCGGCCTGATCAAGACCGTGCTGTCGATGCAGCACCGGCTCATCCCGCCCAGCATCAACCACGACCGGCCGCACCCGGAGATCGACTTCGAGGCAAGCCCGTTCTACGTGGTGTCGACGCTGACCAAATGGGAGCCCGAGGAGCAGTCGCCGCTGCGGGCCGGGGTGAGCTCCCTCGGCCTCGGCGGCACCAACGCCCACCTGGTGCTCCAGGAGGCACCGCCCCCCGCACCCGCCACGGCGCCGGATCACGGCGGCAGCGAGCTGATCCAGGTGTCCGCCGCGACCCCGGCCGCGCTGGCAGCGGCGTGCGCCCAGGTGGCCACCCGGCTCACCGACCGGCCGGAGCTGGAGCTGCGCGATGTGGCGTACACGTTGCGGGAGGGACGCCCGGTCCATCAGCACCGGGCCGCCGTCGTCGCGGTGGACCGAGCCCAGGCGGCCGCAGCGCTGGTCGACCCGAAGCGTCGGGCCAGCGGGGACGCCGCGACGGCGCCCCGGGTGGGCCTGCTCTTCTCCGGCCAGGGCTCGCAGCACCCCGGCATGGGCGCGCGCCTCGCCGCGACCGAGCCGGTGTTCGCGGCCGCCGTGGACGAATGCGGCCGGATCCTCGGCTGGGACCCGCACGAACTGATCTTCAACACGGAGCCCGGCGCCGACGAGCGGCTGGCCGAACCCGCGGTGCTGCAACCCGCCCTGTTCACCGTCGAATACGCCACCGCGATGCTGTGGCGGCACTGGGATGTCACGCCCGCCGCGATGATCGGCCACTCCATCGGTGAGCTGGTGGCGGCGACCGTGGCCGGGGTCTTCGACCTGCCCGACGCGCTGCGGCTCGCGGCTGCCCGGGGCCGTCTGGTCCAGGCCGCGCCGGAAGGCCGCATGCTCGCCGTGCAGCGCGGCGCCGACGAGATCTCGCCCCTGCTGCCCGCCGGGGTCGCCGTGGCGATCAGCAACGGGCCCAACACCTGCGTGCTGGCCGGCGCACCAGAGCCGGTGACCGCCTTCGCCGACACGCTGCGCGAACGCGGCATCAGCTGCACGCTGCTGCGGTCGCCGTACGCGATGCACGCGCCGCTGCTGGACCCGGTGCGCGACGAGTTCGCGGCGCTGGTGGCGGCGGTGCCGCGCCGTGCGCCGAGCCTGCCGGTGTGGTCGGCCGCGACCGCCGCACCGTTCACCGACGGGCAGGTCACCGATCCGGCGTACTGGGGGGAGCAGCTGTGCCGACCGGTGCGGTTCGGGGCCACGGTGGCAGGGCTCGCCGCCACGGGCGCCGCCGACGAGTGGCTGCTGCTGGAGTGCGGTCCCGGCCGCCAGCTCGCCGGGCTCGCCCGGCTCAGCCTGCCGCCGGGAGCCAGGGCGCCGCTGCGTACGCTGCCCGCGCCGGGGGAGAAGCTGACCGACCGGCAGACCGCCTACGAGGCGGCGGGCCGGTTGTGGACGGCCGGGATCCCCGTACGCCTGCCCACGCCCGGCACGCCACGCCGGGTGCCCCTGCCCGGGTACCCGTACCAGCGGACCCGGCACTGGATCGACCCGGCGCCGGTGGCCGCACCCGCCGAACCGGCCGCCGACCGCCGCTACGACGACGGGGTCGTCGAGGTTCCGGTCTGGCACCAACTGCCCGCCACGGCACCCGCCGAGGCGCCCGGTCAGCTGCTGCTCTTCGCGGCCGGTGAGCGTGGAACGGCCCTCGCGGCCCGGCTGCGTGAGCACGGCACCGACGTCACCGTGGTCCGCCCCGGGGCCGCCTTCGCCGTCCGCCCCGGCGGCTACCAGCTGCGGGCGACCAACGCCGCCGACTACCAGCGGCTGCTCGACGAGTGCGCCGACGACGGCCGCGCCGCCCGGATCGTGCACGCGTGGGCGCTGGACGGCGACCCGGCCGACTCCGATGTGGATGCCGCGTCGGCGGCCCAGGAGCACGGGTACTACGCCCTGCTGACGCTGCTGGACGCGCTGCCGGCCGCCGGCGTGGAGCTGGATGTGGTCACCGCCGGAGTGGCCGACGTGACCGGGGCCGACCTGGTGCGCCCGGAGCACGCCACGGTGGCCGGGGTGGTGCGCTCGGTGCCGCTGGAACGCCCGCAGGTGCGCTGCCACTGGGTCGACGCCGACCCGGGCGACCTCGGCGTGGACGCGGTGGTCGACGAACTGCTCGGCACCGAGCGGGCCGAGGCGGTCGCGCTGCGGCTGGGCGGGCGCCGCTGGACCCGCGAGTTCGTGCCGGCCCCGCCGGGTGGGCGTACCACCTCGGGATTGGGCATCCGCGACGGCGGGCGTTACCTGATCACGGGCGGGCTGGGCCGGGTCGGCGGCGCGTTCGCCGCCGAGCTGGCCCGGCGTGGCGCGCAGCTGGTCCTGGTGAGCCGCACCGCGCAGCCGCCGCCGGCCACGATCGAGGCCCTCCAGCAGGCGGGCGCCCGGGTGCGTCACCTCACCGCCGACGTGGCCGACGTGGACGCCATGCGGACGGTACGCGCCGAAGTCCTGCGTGACCTCGGCGGCCTCGACGGCATCATCCATGCCGCGAAGCTGCCCGACACCGGCCTGTCCCCCGGGTCGCGGCTGGCCGAGGCGGCGGCGGAACTGCGGCCCAAGGTCACCGGCACGCTGGTGCTGCGCGAGGTCTTCGGTGACCTGCCACTGGACTTCGTGGCGCTGACCTCGTCGGTGACCGCGCTCGCGGGTGGCCTGGGCCGGGCCGACGACACGGCCGCCAACGCATTCCTCGACGCGTACGCGCGCAGCTCGCACGGCTGGCCGACCCGCCTCGTGTCGCTGGCCTGGGGCGCGTGGCAGGAGGAGGGCGTGCCCGAACACGACGGGCTGCCCCCGGCGGCGGCGGTCGCCGCGGGGCAGCGGGTCCTCGCCGAGGGCCGCACCGGCTCGGTGGCGATCGGCGCCTACCCGGTGGCCGCGGTCGCCGGCCACGAGCGGCGACTCGCCTCGGCCGCCGCCACGGTGGCCTCCACCGTGGCCGCCGCTGACGGCGACCTGACCGCCACCATCGCCCGGATCTGGGGTGACGTCCTCGGTGTCGCCGAGGTCAGCCCGCACGACAACTTCTTCCGGCTGGGCGGCACCTCGCTGGTGGCGGCGCAGCTGGTGCTGCGCATCCGCCAGGCCGTCGGCGCCCGGCTGTCCATGCGGGTGCTGTTCGACGCACCGACCGTCGCCGCGATGGCCGCCCGGATCGAGTCGCTGCGCGGTGCCCCACCGGCCGCCGACGCGCAGGCACCCATCCCGCGCCTCCGCAGACCCGGGCAGCCGGCATGACCGACTGCACCGCAGCGCAGCAAGGGCCAGGAGGGCATGCCGAGGAGGACACCGCATGACCGAGTTGCGGCACGACCTCACGGCGGTGGGCGACGCCTACACCGTCCCCGCCTCCTACGCGCAGGAGCGGGTCTGGTTCACCGCCCAGCTCAGCCCCGGGCAGCCGCTGTTCACGATGACCGACGCGGTCACCCTGCCACCAGGCGCGGGGCCGGAGCAGGCGCTCGCCGCGCTGCGGGCGGTCACCGAACGGCACGAGGCCATGCGCACCACCCTGCGCCTGACCGACGGCGAGCTCTACCAGGACATCCACCCCACCGTGCCGATCGAGCTGCCGGTGACCGACCTGTCCGGGCTGACCGAGCCGGACCGGGAACGCGCCCGCGCGGAGAGCGTCGCCGAGTACGCCCGCCTCGACCTGCCGATGGACAGCGCACCGCTGTGGCGGGCGCGGCTGCTGCGGCTCGGCGCGGACACCTGGTGGCTGCTGATCGCCGGGCACCACGTCATCCTTGACGGCACCGCACTGCTCAACCTGCGTGCCGAGCTGACCGAGCTGTGCGCCGCCGCCGTCGCGGGCCGGGCGCCGGACCTGCCCGACCTGCGCATCCAGTACGCCGACTACGCCGCCTGGGAACGCGACCGCCTCGACGGCCCTCGGCTGGGTCAGCTGCGCGACTACTGGCGGGAGACGCTGACCGGCCTGCCCGCCGTGCACGCGCTGACCACCGACCATCCCCGCCCGCCGACTCGCACGTTCAGCGGCAGCGACGTACGCCGCCCCCTGCCCGAAGGCGTGGCGCAGGCGCTACCCGAGCTGTCCCAGCAGGCCGCCGCGACCCCGTTCATGGTGCAGCTGGCGGCCTATGTCGCGCTGCTGCACCGGCTGTCGGGCAGCGACGACATCGTGGTCGGCATGCCGGTGGTGGGTCGCGACCGTGCCGAGTTGGAGCCGCTGCTGGGCATGTTCATGAACATGCTGGTGCTACGGGCCGACGTCTCCGGTGATCCGCCGTTCCTGACCCTGGTCCGCCGGGTGCGCCGCGTCGTGCTCGACGCGTGGGACCACCAGGACATGCCGTTCCAGAAGCTCGTCGAGGACCTGGCGGTGCGCCGCGACCCCGGCGTACCGCCGCTGTATCAGGTCACGTTCCACCATCTGCCGACCGGCCGCGGTGCGGCGTTCGGCGGCGCCATGGACGACCTGTCGCTGGAGATCGCCGGGAACGAACTGCGGCTGGAGTACAACACCGCACTGTTCGAGGCCCCCACCATGGAGGCGTTCGCGGACCGCTACCTGCTGCTGCTCGCGGCCGCTGCCGCGGCGCCACGGACCAGGGTGGGCGCGCTGCCGATCATGTCGGACGCCGAGCGCGCCCAGGTCGTGACCGGCTGGAACGCCACCGACGCCCCGGTGCGCCAGACCACCCTGGCGGAGCTGTTCGACGACCAGGCCCGGCGTACGCCGGACGCGGTCGCGCTGGTCGACGGCGACACCCGGCTGACCTACGCCGAGTTGTCCGCCGCCGCCGAGCAGGTGGCACGGCGGCTGATCGTGCACGACGTGGGGCCTGAGTCGATCGTCGCCATCCACGAGCCCCGCTCCAGCCGCCTGGTCGCCGGGCTGCTCGGCATTCACCGGGCCGGTGCGGCGTACCTGCCGTTGGATCCGGACTATCCGGCCCAGCGGCTGGCCTACATGCTCGCGGACGCCGGTGCCGGGGTGCTGCTGGCCGACGAGGTGCCGCAGGGGCTGACGGCACCGGGCGTGGTGCTGCCGCTGACCGGTCCGGACCAGCCCGAGACCGCTGCGGGCACCGCCGCCGGGCCGGGCAACGCGGCGTACCTGATCTACACGTCAGGGTCCACCGGGCGACCGAAAGGCGTGATCAACGAGCACGCCGGCATCGTCAACCGGCTCGACTGGATGCAGGACACCTTCGGGCTCGGACCGGACGACGCCGTGCTGCACAAGACGCCGATCGGTTTCGACGTGTCGGTGTGGGAGGTGTTCTGGCCCCTCATCGTGGGTGCGCGGCTGGTGCTGGCCCAGCCGGGTGGACACCGCGACCCGGCCTACCTGCGGAATCTGATCGAGCGGGAGCGGATCACCACCATCCACTTCGTCCCGTCGATGCTGGACGCCTTCCTGGCCACGGCCGGTCCCGCCGACCTCGCCCGGTGCGGATCGCTGCGGCGGATCGTGTGCAGCGGCGAGGAACTACCGCTCGAACTCGCCCGCCGGACCGTGGCCGCCCTCCCGGCCGCCGCGCTGCACAACCTCTACGGGCCCACCGAGGCCGCGATCGACGTCACCGCCTGGGCGGCCACGCCCACCGCGCTGGCCGGGGTCACCCGGGTGCCGATCGGCGGGCCCATCCGTAACGTCCGAACCTACGTGCTCGACCAGGCTCTGCAGCCGGTGCCGGCCGGCATCGCCGGGCAGCTCTACCTCGGCGGGGTGCAGGTGGCCCGGGGCTACCTGGACCGCCCCGAACTCACCGCCCGCACGTTCGTCGCCGACCCGTTCGACGACACCGGCGGGCGGCTCTACGCCACGGGTGACCTGGCCCGCTGGCGGACCGACGGCACGCTGGAGTTCCTCGGCCGCATCGACGACCAGGTGAAACTGCGCGGCCTGCGGATCGAGCTGGGGGAGATCGCCGCCGTGCTCCGCGAGCAGCCGGGCATCAGCTCCGCCGCCGTCACCGTACGCGGTGCCACGCCCGCCGACCAGCGCCTGGTCGCGTACGTGACGCTGACAGCGGGGACCGAGGCCCTGGACCAGGCAACCCTGCGGGAGGCGCTGAAGCGGCAGCTGCCGGACTACATGGTGCCGTCGGCGTTCGTGCCGCTGGACGCGCTGCCCCTGTCGCCCAACGGAAAGCTGGACACCGCCGCGCTGCCCGCGCCCGTGCACGACGGCAGCCCCGCCGCCGTGCGCCGGCCACCGGTCACCCCGGTCGAGCAGGCCATCGCCGCCGCCTGGCAGGACGTGCTGGGGGTCAACGACGTCGGGCTCGACGACGACTTCTTCGAACTGGGCGGACATTCGCTGCTGGCGATCCGGATGCTGGCCACGCTGCGCGACGCGTACGGGCACACCGACGTCGGCGTGATGGACGTGTTCCAGCACTCCACCGTGCAGGGGCTGGCCGCGCTGATCGACGGCCCGGCCGACCAGGAGCGCCGGCGGCCGCTGCTCTACGAACTGACCAAGCCGGTCCCGGCGGGGCAGCGGGTGCGGTCCTACGTGTGCGTACCCTATGGCGGCGGGCTGGCCAGCATCTACCAGCCGCTCGCGGACGAGCTGCCGCCCGGGCACACGCTGTTCTCGGTGGCGGTCCCGGGACATGACGTCGGGGTCAGCGACACGGAGCTGCCGTTCGATGAGCTGGTCGACCGGTGCGTGGCCGAGATCCAGGACCGGGTGGACGGCCCGCTGGTCCTGTACGGCCACTGCGTCGGCGGCGCCCTGCTGACCGGTATCGCCCGGCGGCTGCACGAGCAGGGCCGCCCGATCGAAGCGATCTACGCGGGCGGCGTGTTCCCGGCGGCCCGGCCGGACAACCTGCTCGGCCGCCTGGTCGACTGGGTCGATTCCCGGGGCGCGGACCGGCGTTACGAGACGTTCCTCCGCTCGATCGGCGCCGAGCTGGCCGACCTGGACCAGGCGCAGGTCGACCGGTTCGTCTACCACGTGCGGCGGGAGGCCGCCGAGGCGCAGGAGAAGTTCACCGAGTGGCTGGAGGCTGAGCCGGTCCAGGTGGCCGCGCCGGTGATCTCCGTCGTGGGTACCCACGACATGCTCACCGAGTATTACGAGGAGCGCTACCGCGAGTGGAGCTTCCTCGGCGAATCCACCGCGCTGGTGGTCCTCGACCAGGCCGGACACTACTTCATCAAGCAGCGGGCCAAGGCGCTCGCCGAGGTGGTCACCCAGACCCATCTCCGTCTGGCCGAGCCCCCCGCCGCGCAGGCCACCGGGGACCGGCTCGCCGGTGACGCCTGGGAACTGGCCGCCACCAGCGCCGACCCCGTCACCGCCGGCGCCGGCGTGCAGCCCGGCGTACGCCGGTTCCTGGCGCTCACCGCCAGCCAGCTGATCTCGGCCACCGGCTCGGCGCTGACCCAGTGGGCCGTACCCGTCTGGGTCTACCTGACCACCGGGTCGATGCTGTGGTTCGGCCTGTCCGGAGTGATCGCCTACCTCCCGGCACTGCTGACGCTGCCGGTCGCGGGCGCCGTCGCGGACCGGTTCGACCGGCGCAAGGTGCTGCTCGCCGCCTGCGCGGCCGCGGTGACGGCAGAGGCGCTGCTGGCCACCCTGCTGTGGACCGATCAGCTGGGGCTGGCCGCCGTCTACACCCTGGTCTGTGTGCTCGGCGCGGCGTCGGTGTTCCAGCGCATCACCTACCTGGCCGCGATCCCGCAGGTCATGCCGAAGCGCTACCTGGGGCACGCCAACGGTATCGCCCAGCTGGCCGTGGGGCTCAGCTCGCTGGCGGTGCCGCTGCTGGCGGCGGGCCTGCTCGCGGCGATCGACCTGACCGGCGTCCTGCTGATCGACATCGTGAGCTACGCGGTCGCGATCAGCGTGCTCGCGGTGGTGAAGTTCCCCAAGCTGCTCGGGCGCCGGCGCAAGGAGCCGTTCCTGGCCGAGCTGATCGGCGGGGCGCGGATGGCGTGGGCGGAGCCGGGGTTCCGGGCCATGCTGGGCTTCTTCTCCCTCTACAACCTCTGCCTGGCCAGCCTGCTGCTGGTGCCGCCGATGGTGCTCGCATTCGGCACGATGGGCCAGGTCGGCACGGTCGCGTTCGCCGAGGCGCTGGGCGCCGTCCTGGGTGGACTGGTGATCGCGGTGTGGGGCGGCCCGACCAGGCGCCGGATGCCCGCCCTGATCGCGATCGCGTTCGGCGTCGCGATCAGCCTGGTGCTCAGCGGCGTACGCCCGAACCTCGCGCTCGTCGCGCTCGGCAGCTTCGGCGTGGGCCTGGGCCTGGGCCTGCACAACGGCATCTACCTGTCGATCATCCAGGTGAAGGTGCCGCAGCGGTTCCACGGTCGGGTGTTGGCGATCATCCAGACGCTGACCTGGGCGACGTTGCCGCTGGGCTTCGCCGTGCTGGTGCCGCTGAGCGGGTCGGTGCTGGAGCCGATGTTCGCTCCGGGCGGCGCCCTGGCCGACAGCGTCGGTGCCCTGATCGGAACCGGCCCTGGCCGAGGGCTCGGGTTCGCGTTCGTCGTGTCCGGGCTGGCCCTGGCCGTGGTGTCGCTGGGCGCCTACGGCCTGCGCCGGTTGCGCCGGTTCGACACCGAGACGCCCGACGCTCCGGCGGATGCCACCGAGTGGCTACCGCACCTGCGCCGGCGCCGGGTCGACGATCTGTAGTCGCAGTTCCGAGGCGTACGCCTGGCCGGCCGCGTCGGTCAGCCAGGCGTCGCCCGGGCCGGGCAGCAACTCGGTGACGGTCAACCCGACCCCGTCGCCGCCCTTGGCGTGCGCGCCGCGCAGCAGGGTGCACAGCAGCCGCGTGTAGACGCCGCTGGTCAGGTCGACGAAGCTGGGTTTGAGCTCGGTGTCGACCCGGACGAAGATCTGCTCGGGCAGGCCGAGGGCGAGCCTCCAGCGCCGCACCGCGAGGTAGCGTTCCCGCTCGCCCTTCACCTTGTGCAGCCCGGTGTCGCCGACCGTGGTGCGCCACGTCTCGCGGACCAGCACGAGGTCGTCGACAGTGATACGCGGGGTGTGCCCGACGTTCCCGGCCAGCTTCCACGTGTCGAACACCTGGTAGTCGAAGAGCTGCGCGAACACCTCCAGCAGCGGCCACTGCCGTCCGTCGCCCGCGTGCACCCGCAGGCTGCCGTCGGCTTCCGGTCGCACGGTGAGGCCGGTGATCGGCACCAGGCGGTCCGGGTCGGCGCCGGGGGCGCTGACGAAGCCGAGCTGCGCGTCGGCGGGCCCGTGCAGCCATTCCGCGATGCGCGCCGTGTGCCGGGGCCAGTCCACCGGGGCCAGCAACCGCACCCGACCCTCGGGCAGGTCGGCCCGCATGCCGTCCCGCAACCGCTGCGGTTCCGGGTGCCCGTACGCGAAGAAGTGCGTGTCGAACGCGGCCAGGGCCACGTGCAGTTCGCCGAGCACGACGGTGAAGTCTCCCCGCAGCAGGGCCGCCTCGTCCGGGGCGCACAGATGCACGTCGGGGCTGTGGATCCGGGCGGCGGCCCAGCCGGGCGCGGTGGCCGGGAACGCCGCGGCGACCCGCTCGGTCAGCTCGGCGGCGCCGAACCGCAGCTCCCGGGCGTCGGCATCGGCGTCGGCCAGGCCCAGCACCTTCGCCCAGCGGGCCAGGAAATCGGCGGTGACGGCCGCGCCGGGCGGGTTTGCCCCGAACACGACCGCCTGAGCCAGGAACCACAGGTCGGGCAGTGGAACGTCCGCAGTGGCCGACTCGGCCGACAGGTCGCGGTAGAGGCCGGCCAACACTTCGGCGTACGCGTCGCCGATCGCCGCCGTCAGCCACCGGGCCGACAGCAGCAGCGGCTCCAGCGGAGCAAGCCGTTCCAGCAGCGTGTCACCGAAGCTGATGTCCAGGTCGCGCACGGTTTCCAAATGGCACAGAGTGCGCCCGGCGTACACCTCGCCGGGGTGTTGCTGCGCGGCCTGGCCGGTCAGCTCGACGAACTTCCGCTCCAGGGTGGACATGGCTGCGGCCAGGGCGTCCGGGCCGTCGGCGGCGGCCACCGCGTCGCGCAGTGCGCTGATGGTGGCCAGCTCACCGAGCACCCGTTCGCGGACCAGGTCGTCGCCGATCGCGGCGAGCTGTTCGCGCAGCACATCCTCGGCGGTGAGGTCGATCGGCAGGTCGAACCCGATCCGCAGCACGCCACGCTCGGCGAGTTCGTCCAGCTGCGCGTACACGTCGGCGGCGCGGCGGAACCCGCTCCCCGGGTCCGCGACCAGCGCGGCGGCGAGGTCCGCGACGCGCGATCGCCGCTGCGCCAGAGTGAGCAGCGCGGCCGTCGCCGGCGGCAGCGCCTGCGGCGCACGGTGCGGATGCAGCAGCACCCCGTCCCGCAGCGTCAGCTGGGGCGCCAGCCGCACCGGCAGCCAGTCCCGCACGCCCTCCGCGCGGGCGAAGGCCTCGCCGAGCGCGTCCAGCGCCCACCGCTCCAGAAAAACCCGGCGGGTACGCGTCAACGCCGCACCCGGGCGCACCGTGGCGACGGGACCGGGGCCGCCCAGTTCTGTCCAGCAGATGGGACCAAAGAAGCCGACGGTGTCGTTCTTGAGGCAGTAACGCTGCCAGTATTTCGCGATGACCTCCTCGCGGTGCCGCCGGCGGAGATTGCGCGGGGCGTGCGGGCCGTCGCGCCGGATCGCGTCGACCGCGACCAGGACGGCCGGATTCTGCCAGACCAGCGCAGTGCGGAACGCTTCGTCGCAGGCGATGTCGTAGACGGCCCGGCCGAGAACCGTGGCGGCGGCGTCGAACGCGGCCTCGAAGGCGGCCGCGCCGCAGGCACCGGTGAGATAGCTGTCGGCGGCCGCCGCGAGCGCGGGCGCGGCGAACCGCTGCATCCCGGCCACTGGGAACCCGGCCGACCGCAGCAGCGCCGAACGCCACACGTGCCACGGGGTTCCGGGGAGAGGCGTGAGATGCTCGTGGGGCATCCGGCAATGGTATGCATCCAAGGACCTGCGGTGGGACGGGCAAAATGAGCTTCGGGCTGGTGTCCTTTGGCGAGGCACTCGGCGATCCCGTACCGGTGGCGGACGTGGTGGGGCAGTACACCGACGACGTGAACCGGGTCCTCGGGTACGGCTACCGCCAGGTGCACCGCAGCGCGCCGGAGGTCGGCCTGACCGACCTCGCCGAGCGGGCCGCCCGACAGGCCCTCGACGCCGCCGCGCTCGCCGCCGCGGAGCTGGACCTGCTGGTACTGGCCGTCACCGACCTCACCGAGTACCTCTACTGGGACGCCGCCGCCGACCTGGCGCACCGGCTCGGCGCGGTCAACGCCGAAGCGGTGCTGCTCACCCAGGCCTGCACGACCGGCGTGCTCAGCTTCGACACTGTCGCGGGCAAGTTCGCCACCCACCCGCGGTACGCCAACGCCCTGGTGGTGGCCGCGAACCGGACCTGTGAGGCGTACTGGAACCGGATGGACACGCAGCCGATGGTCTTCTCCGACGGCGCGGTCGCCACGGTGGCCCGGCGCGGGCACTCCCGGCTGCGCTGGCTCGCCACGGAGGCCGCCACCGACGGCCGCTACGCCGCGTTCTACCGGCTCGACGTGGGCGGCGCGGCGGCGCCCTTCGGCCCTGGTGCCGAGCCGCCTGCCGCACGCGACGTGTGGCACGTGATGGAGTTCTTCGACTACGACGCCGAGCAGTTCGAGCAGTTCGCCCGGGACCTGGACGAGCGGGCCGTGCGGGTCACCGAGCGGGCCTGCGAGCGGGCGGGCGTCAAGGTCGTCGACCTGGCGCGCCTGATCCTGGTCAGCGACAACGAGCGGTCCATGGCGTCCCTGGCGCAGGCGCACGGGGTGCCGCTGGCACGTACCAACCGGGAACTGGCGGCCGAGCACGGGCATCTCGGTGCGGCGGACCAGCTTTTCGGGCTGAGCCGCCTGCTCGCCGCCGGTGAACTCGGCGAGGGCGACCGGGTCGCGCTGATTTCGCTGGGCCGGGGCATGCACTGGGCCTGTACCATCGTCGAGGTGTAAGCATCGATCCCTGATCGGTTCGACAGCGCGCCGCCGCTGCCGCCTGTTATCCGTTCTGGAAAGGGACACGGGATGTCCAGTCGCCTGGTGCGGCTCGTCGCCGACGTGCTGGCGTTGCCGGTCGATCAGGTCGACGAGCAGACCGGTCCCGCGACCACAGCGGCCTGGGTGAGCTTGCGCCACCTCCAGATCGTCGCGGCGGTCGAGGACACGTACGGGATCGCCGTCACGCCACGGGAGATCCGGGCCGTCCGGTCCGTGGCGGACCTGCGCGCGCTGCTCGCCCGGCGGGGCGTCCAGGAATGACGCTCGCCGCGCCGTCTCCGCTCAGCGACGCCGACCTCGGCACCGGGCTGCTCATCCGCCGCTTCGAGGAGGAACTGCTCCGCCTGTACGCGGACGGCCACATCAGCGGCACCACGCACACCTGCCTCGGCCAGGAATACATCCCGGTCGCGCTGGCCCCGCTGCTGACCGGGGACTTCGTGTTCAGCAACCACCGGGGGCACGGGCACTACCTGGCCCACTGCGGTGACCCGGACGGCCTGCTGGCGGAACTGCTCGGCCGGGAGGGCGGGGTGTGCCGTGGGCGCGGTGGCAGCCAGCACCTGCGCCGGGAACGGTTCCTGTCCACCGGGGTGCAGGGGGAGAGCCTGCCCGCCGCGGTCGGCGTGGGGCTGCACCTCAACCGCACCGGGCAGGACGGGATCGTGGTGACCTACATCGGTGACGGCACCTGGGGCGAAGGCGCGGTCTACGAGGCGCTCAACATGGCGCAGCTGTGGCAGGTGCCGCTGCTGGTCGTGGTCGAGCACAACCGGATCGCCCAGTCCACCCCGACCACCGAGCAGCTGGCCGGGACCATCGGCGGCCGGGTCGCCGGGTTCGGGATCACCTTCAGCGAGTCGGATTCGCTGGACCTCAACGAGGTACGCGCCGCCGCCGCGCCGCACATCGAGCGGGTCCGCGCCACCCGGCAGCCGCATGTGCTGGTGCAGCACACGGTCCGGCTCGGCCCGCACAGCAAGGGCGACGACTCCCGCCCGGCCGACGAGATTCGCCGGCTGCGCCACCTCGACTGGCTGGAGCGGTACGCGGCCGCGTACCCGCCACAGTTTTCGGCCGCTGACGCGCAGGCCCGGCGGCGGGTCGCAGACATCTCGGCCGCGGCGCTGGCCCGGCCCCTGGTGAGCGGGAGCGTGGGGTGACGCGCGCCGAACGAATGAGCCAGAATCTCAACCGCGCCCTGCACGAGCTGTTCGCCGCCGACGAGCGGGCCTGGCTGCTGGGCGAGGATGTCGTCGACCCCTACGGCGGCGCGTTCAAGGTCACCCAGGGCCTGTCGACGGCCCACCCGGGCCGGGTGCTGTCGACGCCGCTGAGCGAGAACGGCATCACCGGCGTCGCGGGTGGCCTGGCGCTCTGCGGTGACACGGTCATCGTCGAGATCATGTTCGGCGACTTCGTCGGCCTCGCCTTCGACCAGATCCTCAACTTTCTCACCAAATCCGTCGCCATGTACGGCGAACACACCCCGATGCGGGTCGTGATCCGCTGCCCCGTCGGCGGCGGGCGGGGCTACGGCCCGACGCACAGCCAGAGCGTGCAGAAGCACTTCATCGGCATCCCGCACCTCGCGCTCTTCGAGCTGTCGCCACTGCACGACGCGGCCGACGTGCTCGCCGCCGCGCTGCGCCGCGGCGAACCGTCCATGCTGTTCGAGGACAAGATCCTCTACACCCAGCGGAGGTACGTGGACAACCGCGTCGACGACCGCCTCGCCTTCGAGCTGCTGGGCGCGGACCGCAACTGGGCCCGCGTCTTCGACCCGACTGCCGCCACCCCGCCGACGCTGGTCATCGCCCCCGGCGGGGTCGCCAACCGGGCGATCGCCGCCGCCAGCGAGGCCTGGGAGCAGGGGCGCAATGTCGAGGTGCTGGTCCCAGCCCGGCTCTACCCCTTCGACGTCGACGGTGTGCTCGACCTGCTCGACGGCGCGGACGGCGTGATCGTCGCCGAGGAGAGCACGGCTGGCGGCACCTGGGGGAGTGAGGCCGCCACCCGGCTCTACGCCGCCGCGTGGCCGCTGCTGCGCCGGCCGATCGAGCTTGTCAGCTCGGCCGCCAGCATCATTCCGTCGGCACCGCACCTGGAACGAGCGGTCCTGCTCAACGCGGACACGATCCTCGAACGGATCATGCACCGCTCCACTGGCGAGTCTGCTCCTGCTCCCAGCACCGGTTCCCCGCTGACCAGGTTGCGCCAGGCCCGGGCGGCGGAGCCGGGCGTCGCGGTGAGCGTACCCAGGCTCAACAACAACGACGACAGCTATGTGCTGCTGGAGTGGCTGGTCCCGGCCGATGCCACTGTCGAGATCGGACAGCCGATCGCGGCGGTCGAGACCTCCAAGGCGATCGAGGAGTTGGCCGCGACGCACGCGGGCGTCCTGCGCCAGGACCTCGCCGCCGGGGCCGACTGCGTCCCGGGCTCAACCATCGGCTACATCCTGTCCGCCAATGCCTTCCCTGCTGCGGCGCCCCCGGTCGCTGAGCCGGCCGTGGTGACGCAACCGGCGCTGCCGGGGCGGCCGCTACCACCGGCGCAACGCCGCATCGCCGACGTGGTGGCGACCTCACACCGGGAGATCCCGGTCGCCTTCACCGCCGTGCGGGTCGACGTGACCGCCGCCCTCGCGTACGCGCGTCGGGCCACCGACGAGACCGGCGCCGAGGTCAGCCTGACCGAGGTTGTCATCGCTGCCGTGGCCACGTTGCACGAGCAGTTCCCGGCCCTCTACGCCCAACTCACCGGGGACGGCCGGGTCATCGACGCGGCACAGCCGTCGGTCGGGCTCACCGTGGACGTCGGCACCGGGCTGTTCCTGCCGGTGATCCGCGACGCGGCGAAGCTGGACCTGGGCGACCTCGCCGACACCGTGGTCGAGCTGCGGATGAAGGCGCTGCGCAACCGGCTACGCGAGGACGACATGGCCGGGATGAACTTCCTGGTCGCGCTCAACAACACCCCCGGCGTGATCTACGCCCAGCCGATCATCCCGCCCGGCGTCACCTGTGCCCTGTCGGTGCCCGACGTGCACCGCGAGGTCGTGCTTGACGTCGGAGGTGAGGTGCGCGAGCGGATGATGGCGGACCTCGGGCTGGCCTACGACCACCGGCTGGTCAACGGGGCGCAGGCCGGGGAGTACCTGGCCGCGCTCAGCGCCGCCCTGCAACGGTAACCCTGGCACCGCACACGAGCTCATCACCGCGTACGCCCGGCTGGCCGGCGACGGGATCCAGCAGGTCCGACCGCCGCCCGGACCGGCAGCAGTGCGGGTCCGCTGTCGCCCACACCAAGCCGGAAGACTCAAGAGCTTCTCAATTTCCCCGCCCGAGCTGCGCCCACGGGCGGTGACCGGCCTAGGTTCGGCTCACTTCGATGGAACACGGTGACGTGCAGCACCAGAGGAGCACCCATGGCCCCTACCCCGCCGACCGATGCCGAACTGAACATCTTGATCCGGGCCCGGCTGGCCGCTCTCGGTATCGACCTCGACCAGCTCCCGCCCGGCAGAACCCCCGACCCGGAAACCGGCTCGCCCGGCCAGGAGTCGGTGCTCGCCTCGCTGCGCTCGTTTCTGCGCGGCACCGTGGCGGCGCTTGCCGCGTACCAGATGCCCGCCCCCGACGCGACGGACCCCGCGGTCGGGAGGGCGCTGTCGCAGCAGCACGTGCCGATCCTGTACCCCTCGAACAGCGCAGAATGGCGGAAGGCATGACTGCCGAACCACTCGACCGCTCGATCGACCGCCGGGCGTTCCTGGCCCGCGCTGCCGCGCTGGCCGTCGCCTCTGCCGCAGGCGCAACCGTCGCCGCACCGTCGATGGCGGTGGCGAACAGCGCCCTGACCATGAACCCGGGGGCGGGGACGAGAAACCGGGCCCTGGATCAGCCCAACGCCTACACCCGGCCCCGGCCGGAGGCGGTCGCCGATCCGACCGAACTGACCATCGCCGAGGCAGCCTGGCTCATCCGCGCCAACAACCTGACCCCCGAGCAGTTGGTCGAGGCGTACCTGGCGCGCATCTCCACGTACGACGGCACCTACCAGGCCTTCAACCTGGTGCTCGCCGACGCGGCCATCGCGGCGGCCCGCGATGCCGCCCGCGCGCCGCGACTCGGCGCGCTGCACGGCATACCCCTGGCGATCAAGGACAACTACTACACCGAAGGCGTCCTCACCACCGCGAACTCCTTCCTGTTCAAGGACTTCGTGCCGCCGTACGACGCGACCGCGGTGGCCCGGCTCAAGGCGGGCGGCGCCATCGTCCTCGGCAAGACGCAGATGGGCCCGCTGGCCACCACCCGCGCCACCACCCCGGCCGGCGTGGTCACCACGGTCAACGCCTGGACGCCGACCAACCGCAACACCGACCCCGGCGGGTCATCCACCGGCACCGCCACCGCGGTCGCCGGTCGCCTGGCCACCTCCGGCATCGGCACCCAGACCGGAGGTTCGATCACCGCCCCCTCGAACGCGCAGAACCTGACCGGGCTCAAGCCGACCATGGGCCGGGTGTCGGCGGCCGGCGTCATCCCGCTCACCTACACCCGCGACCATCCGGGCCCGCTGGCGCGCGACGCCAAGGACGCCGCCATCATGCTCACCGCGATGGCCGGCGAGGACCCGGCGGACCCGCGCAGCCAGGGGCTGCCCGACGTGCCCGATCTGATCGACGCGGCCACCCCGGTGTATCGAAGGAACCAGGTCAAGCTGCGCTGGCACACCAGGATCGGAGTGCTGCCCGGATTCACCAACGGCACCTCGGCCACCGCGGCGGCCCGCCAGGCGTACCTGGCCCAGCTCGCCGAGATACCCGGCGCCACGCTCGTGGACGTCCCCCTGCCGGAGGGGTGGAGCCAACTGACCGGTGGCACCTTCAACAACATCCGGCTGCCGGAGCGCAGCGAGCCGTTCATGCCGTACCTGCGTACCGACCTGCGCGGCTTCGGCGTGTCGGTGACCAGTTGGCTGCAGGGGGCGTTGCTGGGAGGCAACGAGTTCCTCACCGGCCAGCGGGCCAGGCTGCTGCTGATGGAACGGGTGCTCAACGACCTGTTCGACGTGTGCGACGTGGTGGTGCAGACCGACCCGGTGCCGTTCGACATCCTCGGCCTGCCGGAGATCGCCTTCCCGATCGGGTTCACCGCCGCCGGCGTGCCGATCGGCACCATCCTCGGCGGCCTGCCGTACGCCGAGGACCGACTGTTGTCGGTGGTGGCCGCGTACCAGGCGACGACGGACTGGCACCTGCGGCGGCCCGCCGACCCGCCCGCCGTCGCGGCCAGGACGCGCGAGGAAGCACCCACGGAGGTGCTCCGGCTGACGGCCGAGCAGGTCGCCGAACTCACGCAGTAGTCCGGACGGAGGGCGGGAGGCCACTCCCGCTCTCCGTTCCTGCACCGGTGGATCGCGAAGCGAATATCTGCGCTCCGGTCGCGGGGAAAACCTCGACCGCAATTCTCTCGTGCCGCTGAAACGCCATCCTGCCTTCAAATACCCCCCTGCGGGAAGATGAATTGTGGCGAGACCACAGCGGGGCAAGCGGGGTTCTCCTGCGCCGCCCCGCTGCTGGTCCGCGTGCTGGCGCCGCCCGCGGTCCGGCTGGGTTCGGCGGCATCGGCAAGCCTCAAGATTTGCTCAATTGCCGCGGCAAGCGTTCCCGGAATCGATCGAAGCCTGTTGAATCGATCTCACCCGATCTGGTGCGGCCGCCCCTGTCGGTCCCTTTTCCGTCGTGCAGTGTGCTGTGAAGGGATGCCAGGTGAAACGAAGACTGTCACGGACGGCGTTGCCGGTTGCCTGCGTACTGACGTTGCTCGGTACGCCGGTGCTGACCTCGGGAACCGTCGCCAGCGCGGGCAACCGCGTACCGAAGCCGGAGTCGGTGATCGGCTGGGTGCCCTGCGCCGACTACAAGTTGGCCACCTACGAACAGATCGCCGACTACTACCGAGCCCTCGACAAGGCCAGCGACCGGATGAAGCTGGTCGAGATCGGCAAGACCAGCGAGGGCCGGCCGCAACTGATGGCCATCGTCTCCTCGGAGAAGAACCTCAAGGACAAGGACCTCGAGCGCTACCGCAAGACCTCGGTGCGGCTGTCCCAGGGCGACGCGCTCTCCGAGCCGGAGGCACGTGACCTGGCGAAGAACGGCAAGGCCATCGCCTGGGTCGACTTCGGCATCCACTCCACCGAGGTCGCCGGCCACCAGACCGCCCCGCAGTTCGCGTACGACCTGGTGACCAGCGAGACGCCCGAGGCACGCGCAATCCGGGACAACGTCATCACCCTGCTCGTGCCCAACGTCAACCCGGACGGCGGCACCAAGGTCGCCGAGTGGTACCGGCAGAACCTCGGCGGCCCCTACCAGGACGCCGGCTATCCGGAGCTGTACCAGAAGTACGCCGGGCACGACAACAACCGCGACTGGTACATGTTCAACCTGCAGGAGACCCAGAACCTCGGACGCCAGCTGTTCCACGACTGGATCCCGCAGGTCATGCACAACGTGCACCAGACGGCGGTCTTCCCCGCCCGGATCAGCATCCCGCCCTTCGAGGACCCGCTGAACCCGAACATTCACCCGCAGGTGGTCCGAGGCGTCAACCTCGTCGGCGACGCGATGGGACAGCGGCTGGATCGGGAGGACAAGGTCGGCGCGCTGGCGCGCCAGTCGTACGACATCTGGTGGAACGGCGGCATGCGGACGGCGCCGTACTACCACAACCAGATCGGCATCCTGACCGAGACCGCGCACGCCTCGGCCACGCCCAGGGTGTACGACCCGGCGACCTTCCCGAAGACCTTCGCGGACGGCACCTCGACCAGCGAGCCGTCAGTGTTCTACCCCAGCCCCTGGAAGGGCGGCGAGTGGCACCTGTCGCAGAGCTGCGACTACATCAAGACGGCCTCGTGGGCGATGCTGCGAGTGGCCAGCGACGACCGGGAGGCCCTGCTCTACGGAATGTCGCAGATGGCCCGCGACGGGGCGCGTAACGGCGCCAGCACCACTTATGTGATCCCGGCGGACCAGGCGGACTTCCCGACCGCCACGAAGCTGGTGGACAAGCTGCGGTGGAGCAACATCCGCGTCGAGCAGGCGGTGACCTCGTTCACCGTGGGCAACCGCACCTACCCTGCCGGCAGCTACCTGGTCCGCGAAGCCCAGCCCTACCGGGCGGCCGTTCTGGACCTGCTGAACGCGCAGAAGTACCCGGACCGTCGGCTCTACCCCGGCGGCCCGCTGGAGCCGCCGTACGACATCACCGGCTACACCCTGTCGTTCCAGATGGGCGTCACCGTCGACAAGCTCACCCAGCCGGTCGCGGCCACCACCCGCCAGGTCGACTGGCCGACCATGCCGGCCGGGGTGGTGGCGGGCGCACCGAAGTACGCGTACGCCCTCGACCCCCGCGTCAACGACAGTGCAGCCGCTGTGAACGCTCTGCTCGCGGCGGGGGAGAAGGTCTACCGGAGCAGTGGCCAGGTGACCACCCGAACCGGCACCCTGCCGGCCGGCACCTTCCTGGTCACGCCGGCGGCGGGCACCGACGCGCGGGTGACGTCGCTCGCCAACCGACTGGGGCTCAGCATCGCGGCGGTGGACGCGAAACCGGCGAAGGTGACGACGCTGGCCGCACCCCGGATCGGCCTGTACGACGGGTTCAACAACTACGACGAGGGCTGGACCCGGCTCATCCTCGACCAGTTCGGCTTCGGGTACCAGAAGCTGACGAATGCCGCGGTCCGAGCCGGCGACCTGCGGGCGAAGTTCGACACGATCGTGCTGCCCGACGCCACGTACAACTCGATGCGCAACGGCCGCACGGCGGGGTCGCTGCCGCCGGAGTACACCGGCGGAATGACCGACGCGGGCGTGGCCAACCTCAAGAAGTTCGTCGAGGCGGGCGGCACGGTCGTGACGCTTAACAAGGCGGCCCAGCTGCCGATCAAGGCGTTCGGCGTGCCGGTCAAGGACGTCACCGAAGGCGTGGGGGACACCCGGTACAACATCCCCGGTTCGGTGCTGAACCTCAACGTCGACCCCACCGACCCGGTCGGCGCCGGCTTCGGCTCGACCGCCTCCGCGTTCGTCGCCAACGGCCCGGCGTTCGAGGTCGCCGAGGGCGCCCAGGGCGTCACCGTGACGGCCACCTGGCCGAAGACGAACCTGCTGAAGAGCGGTTTCCTTCTCGGTGACGACGTCATCGGCGGGAAGGCGGCCGTGGTGACGGCGAAGGTGGGCGACGGGAACGTGGTGATGATCGGCTTCAAGCCGCAGCACCGGGCACAGTCGCACGGGACCTATCGGCTGTTGTTCAACGCGATGTACCTCGGGCTTAACCTTCTTCTTGATACTGCGTGCCGCCATCTCGGCCTGTCGAAACGGGCCT
>NZ_JBEYER010000039.1:0-62278 GCF_040634005.1 Micromonospora sp. NPDC007271 | reverse complement strand
GCCGACGCGACGGTCACGTCGCGTCGGCCGGGCCTGGCGGAGCGTGGTCCCCCGGCTTCGGGTCAGCTCTTGGCGGCTGCTCGGCGCCGGATCAGCAGAGCGCCGGCCAGTCCGACGAACCCGACCAGGGCCAGCAGTCCGTTGACGAGCAGGGGTGAGGAACTGTTCCCGTCAGATGAGGCGGTGCCGGTGAACGACACCGGCTGCCGCGATTCGTCGGTCTGCTTCGCTGCGGATTCCGGCGAGCTCGACTGGGCGGCCTGCCCGTTGGTCGACGAGCCGCCGACCGGTGGGGTGCCGTCGGAGATCTTGGCGGTTGCCGTGGCCAACGACTGGGCCGTGACCTCCGGGGCCGTGCCCTGCTTGTCGGCCGGCAGCGGAGCGAGCTTCTTGCACGCCGACGGGTACCGGTCGCAGTAGCTGCGGGCCGTGCCGACGGTGTTGGCGTTGAGAATCGCGTGCCCCACCGCCCGGGTCAGGGTGTCGGCAGCGGCGTTGAAGATGCGGTTGAGCTGGCCACCGTCGGCGTTGACGCGCAGGGGGGTGCCTGCGCCGGTCGAGATCGCGAAGACGGTGTCCCCGTCGCTGAGGGTGTGGATCGGGTTGATCGCCCGGGCCAGGCCGTCCTGGGCGTTGCTGGCCATGCGGGCGGCGGCGGCCTTCTCCAGCGGGGCGTTGGTGGCGACCACGGCGATGGTGGTGTTCATCGACGGCTCGTCCGCCTTGGCACCGGCGGCGCCGGGCGGGTTGCAGTCCTGCTTCTTCGGCGTCTCCAGGCCGCGGAACTCGCCGGCCACCTCGTACCGTGCGGCGAGCAGCGAGCAGTCTCGGGGGTCCACCGGGGAGCCGACGGAGTTCACCACGACGATGGCCCCGACGACGATCCCGTTGTCCAGCACCATGCTGGCCGTGCCGACCCCGCCCTTCAGGCCACCCGAGCGTGCCCCGGTGCCGCCGCCGACCACTCCCTGCGCGACGGCACCGGGGTGGGCGTTCTCGGCGGCGAGCCAGCCCCAGGCGGGGGTGGTGCGAGCCCGGATGTTGCCGCCGCGCCCGAGGTCGAAGATGTCCGCGGCCGGGACGATCGGAGCGACTCCGCCGCCGACCCGGACCCCCTCACCGCGTTCCTCGAGCCACCGGATGACGCCGTCGGCGGCGGAGAGCCCGTACATGCTGCTCCCGCCGAGCATCACCGCGTTGACGCCGGGGTTGGAGTTGAGCGGGTCGAGCAGGTCGGTTTCCTTGGTGGCCGGCGCGCCGCCTGCCTGGTCGACGCCGGTCACCGACATGCGTGGGGTGTAGACGACCGTGCTGCCGGTGAGGTACGGGGCCTGGGTGGACTGGACCTGGCCGATCTGGATGCCCGGCACGTCGGTGATCGCGTTGTACTTGCCGGGCAGGCCGGGAGTGTCCGCCGCTGCAGCGGGACCGGAGGTGCCGACGGTGGCGACCGAGAACATCAGCGCGCCGGCGAGCAGTGCGGCGGACCGCGAAGCCTTTGATGCCATGAAGTCCCTCCCTTGTGGAGTAAATGCCGGAGCCGCTCGGAGGCCGGATCGATGGCCCCGGTTCCGGCGGAGACCTTGGGATTGAGCTCTTGACCTTTACCGCGGGTGGGTGAGAGCGTTGGGTCCACTGAGGCTACTGGTCAGACCAGTTGAGGTAAAGGGCGTCCGCAAAGAACGGAGAGCTCGGCGTGCAGGACCTCCGCGTGGCAGTGATTCCCGGCGACGGCGTGGGACCCGAGGTGATCTCGGCCAGCCTTCCGGTGCTCCGTGCCGCCGCCCGACGTGCCGGCAGCAGGCTGGAGGCCGTCGAGCTCGACTGGGGCGGTGACCGTTACCTGCGTACCGGCCGGGCGATGCCGCCGGACGCCGCCGACGTGCTCCGTGGCTTTCCCGCGGTGCTGTTCGGGGCCGTCGGCCGGCCGGACGTTCCCGACCACGAACTCATCTGGGGCCTGATCATCGGGATACGTCAGGCCCTGGACCTCGCGGTCAACGTGCGGCCTGTCCAGTCCTGGGCCGGTGTGACCACCGTGCTGCGCGAGCCGGACGGGGTCGACCTGGTCATCGTCCGGGAGAACACCGAGGGGGAGTACGCGGGCATCGGCGGCCGCGCACACGCCGCCACTCCGCACGAACTCGGCATCGAGGTGGCGGTCCACTCCCGGCCGGCGATCCTGCGGGCCGCCCGGTACGCCTTCGACCTCGCGCGGTCCCGCCGCGGCAGGCTGAGTCTGGTGACGAAATCCAACGCGCTCCGCCACGGCTACACGCTCTGGGACTCGGTCGTCGCCGAGGTGGCGGCGGAGCACCCCGACGTCGAGTGCGAGAGCGTGCTGGTCGACGCGATGGCCGTCCGCCTCGTCCAACGTCCCCGCGAACTCGACGTGCTGCTGTGCGGCAATCTGTTCGGCGACATCCTCTCCGACCTCGCGGCCGTGCTCGCCGGCGGGATGGGCATGGCACCGAGCGCGAACCTCCTACCCGGCGGCGACGTGCCGGCGCTCTTCGAACCGGTGCACGGCTCGGCGCCGGACATCGCCGGGCGTGGCGTGGCCAACCCGGTCGCGTGCATGCTGTCCGGAGCCATGCTCCTCGACCACGTCGGCCTGCCGACGGCCGGGCGGATCGTGCGCGACGCGGTCGCCACCGCGCTGCGCGATCCTGCCCTGCACACCCCCGATCTCGGTGGCAGCGCCACCACGAAGGAACTCGCGGCGGAGATCCTGGCCGCCGTGGAGAGCACCACCGCACCGTGATCACCCGTTCGTTCGCCAGCTCGGACCGGCCCCGCCCGGCCCCTTCCCCAGGAGACAAAGCCGTGACACGACCGCTCGCCCGGCTCGTGACGGTCATCGCGACCGCCACACTCGCGATCACCGCCGCGGGGTGCTCATCGGGAACCTCGGGAGACTCCTCCACCGCGTCCAGTCTGTCGGTCGGCTTCGTCGCCGAACCGGCCAACCTTGACTTCACCAGCACCGACGGTGTCGCCATCCCGCAGGCGTTGCTCGTCAACGTGTACGAGGGCCTGGTCAAGCTCGACCAGGACGGCAAGATCGTGCCGCTGCTCGCGGAGTCGTGGGACATCAGCCCGGACCGCAAGACCTACACGTTCCACCTGCGCGACAACGTGACCTTCACCAACGGCAAGAAGTTCACCGCCGACGACGTCGTGTTCAGCATCAACCGGGTCAAGACCGACTGGAAGGTCTCGCTGAAGTCGGCCATGGACGTCGTGGCCAACGTGGAGAAGAAGGACGAGACCACCGCGGTCGTCACCCTGACCAAGCCGAGCAACTCCTGGCTGTACAAGATGACCACCCGGGTCGGCGCCATGTTCAGTCGGGACGGGGTCGCCGACCTGGCCAACAAGCCGGTCGGTACCGGGCCGTACAAGCTGGACTCGTGGCGCCGCGGTGATGCGATCACCTACTCGGCGAACGCCAATTACTGGGGCACGAAGCCGAAGGCGGGCAAGGTCGTGCTCAAGTACTTCAAGGACGCCACGGCGTTGAACAACGCCCTGCTGACCGGCGGCATCGACATCATCTCGGCCGTCCAGGCCCCCGAGTCGATCCAGCAGTTCTCCGACACCTCGAAGTACGAGGTCATCGAGGGCACCACCACCGGTGAGGTGGTGCTGTCCTTCAACAACTCCAAGGCCCCGCTCAACGACAAGCGAGTCCGGCAGGCGATCCGGTACGCCATCGACCACAAGGCGCTGTTGGACACCGCCTGGGCCGGGCGAGGCCAGCTGATCGGCAGCATGGTGCCACCGACCGACCCCTGGTACGAAGACCTGACCAACCTGTACCCGCACGACCCGGCAAAGGCCAGGGACCTGCTGGCCCAGGCCGGACAGCCGAAGCTCAACCTGCGACTGCGCATCCCCAACCTGCCCTACGCCGTCGCGTCGGCCCAGGTCGTCAAGTCGCAGCTCGCCGCCGTCGGGATCACCGTGGAGATCGAACCGCTGGAGTTCCCGGCCCGCTGGCTGGACGTCGTGTTCAAGCAGGCTGACTACGACATGTCAATCATCAACCACGTCGAACCCCGCGACATCACCGCGGTCTTCGGCAACCCGGACTACTACCTGCGCTACCACAACCCGAAGGTGCAGGAACTGTTCGCCAAGGCCGACGCCGGCACCGAAGACGAGCAGGTCGCGGCAATGAAGGAGGCCGCGCGGATCGTCGCCGAAGACGCCGCCGGTGACTTCCTCTTCCTGTTCCCCAACCTCATCGTGGCGAAGAAGGGCATGACGGGCCTGCCGAAGAACCTGGTGTCCGAGTCCTTCGACCTGAGCGTGTTGTCCCCGTCCGAGGCGTAGCACGATGGGCCTGTACCTGCTCGTCCGCGCGGCGGTGCTCGTCGTGAGCACCGCCGTCGCCTCGGTCGTCGTCTTCGCGGTCATGGCGGTGCTCCCCGGCGACCCGGCCGAGGTCGCGCTCGGCGTCAACGCCACGGCGGAGGCGGTCGCGGCCAAACGCGCCGAGTTCGGTACGGACCGACCCCTGACCACCCAGTTCCTGGACTGGGTGTCGGGTCTGCCGGTCGGTGACTTCGGCGTCTCCTACGTGACCTCCGACCGCGTCGGCCCACAGATCGTCGACCGGCTCGGGGTGACGCTCTGGCTGGTGCTGTTCGGGATGTTGATGGCCATCGTGGTGGCGGTGCCGCTCGGCACCGCCGCCGCGGTACGCCACCGCAGCGTCGGCGGACTGCTCCTGTCCGGGCTCAGCCAGCTCGGCGTGGCCGTGCCGGCCTTCCTCGCCGGCATCCTGTTGGTGTTCCTGTTCGCCGTCACCTGGCAGGCGCTTCCCTCCGGCGGCTACACCCCGCTGCGGGAGGACCCCGGCGCCTGGTTCCAGCAGCTGCTGCTGCCGTCCCTGTCCCTCGGCCTGGTGCAGGGTGCGGTGCTCAGCCGATACGTCCGCTCCGCGGTCCTGGACGTCATGCGGGAGGACTACATCCGCACGGCCCGCGCCAAGGGCCTCGGGCTCTACCGGGCGCTGTGGAAGCACGGCGCGCGTAACGCCGCGATTCCGGTGGTGACCGTGCTGGGTCTGCAACTGGCCACGCTGCTCATCGGCGCCGTCGTGGTGGAGCGGGTCTTCACCCTGCCTGGCCTGGGCAGCCTCCTGCTCGACGGGGTGGCCAACCGGGACCTGCTGCTCGTGCAGGGCACCGTCATGGTGCTCGTCGTCGCGGTACTCGGCATCAACTTCCTGGTCGACGTCCTGTACGCCCTGCTCGACCCGAGACTGCGGGGGGCCCGATGACCGCACTGGACAACCTTCCGGCCACGCAGCGCGGCCGGCGCCGCCGGCGACGCGTCAACCCCAGCATGATGGTCGGCGCCACCCTGGTGACGCTGGTGGTGCTGGCCGCCCTCACCTCGTTCATCTGGACGCCGCACGACGCGCTGCACGTCGACGCGGCCCACCGGCTGGCACCAGCGTTCAGCGACAGCTTCGTCCTCGGCACCGACAAGTTCGGCCGCGACGTGGCAAGCCAGCTGATGGTGGGAGCCCGCACGACCCTCTTCGTCGGGATCGTGGCGGTGGGCGTCGCCGCGATAATCGGCACCCCGCTCGGCGTCCTCGCCGGCATGGCCGGCGGCTGGCTGAGCGAGGTGGTCATGCGGGCCAACGACCTGCTCTTCGCCTTCCCCGCGCTGCTGCTCGCGATCATGCTCGGCGCGGTCTTCGGCGCGAGCACCCTCACCGCGATGATCGCGATCGGCGTCGCGACGATCCCCGCGTTCGCCCGCGTCGCCCGCGGCCAGACCCTCGGCGTCATGCACACCGAGTACGTCCTCGCCGCCCGCGCCGCCGGCCGGTCCAGACTCGCGATCGCGCTGCGCCACGTGCTGCCGAACATCGCCAGCATCCTCATCGTTCAGGCATCGGTGTCGTTCGCCATCGCCATCCTGGCCGAGGCCGCGCTGTCCTTCCTGGGCTTCGGCACCCGACCACCCACCCCCTCCTGGGGCCGCATGCTCCAGGAGTCGCAGGAACTCCTCTTCTCCACGCCCCGGCTGGCGTTCCTGCCCGGGCTCGCGATCGCCCTCGCCGTCCTCGGCTTCAACCTGCTCGGCGACGGGCTCCGCGACTGGCTCGACCCCAAGCTGCGGGAGCACCGATGACGGCCGCGGCGCAGGCACCTGGCACGGGAACCGCGACGGACGCGGTGCTGACGGTCGACGACCTGGGCATCGAGGTCGGCCCTGTCCCGCTGGTGGAGGACGTGACCTTCAGCATCGGTGCCGGCGAGCGGGTGGGCCTGATCGGCGAGTCCGGGTCCGGTAAGTCCCTGACCGCGCTGGCGCTGATGGGCCTGCTGCCCGAGGGCCTGCGGGCCACCGGGTCGATCCGCCTGCAGGCAGTGCCCGACAACCTGCTCCGGGCCGGCGAGCGTCAACTGGCGAAGGTCCGCGGCAGGGCCGTCTCGATGGTGTTCCAGGAGCCGATGACGGCGTTGAACCCGGTGATGCGCGTCGGCGACCAGGTCGCGGAAGTGATGCTCCTGCACGGCACCCGGGCCAACCGGGCCGAGGCGGCAGCGGCGGCGGTCGAGCTGCTCGACCGGGTACGCCTGCCCGAGCCGAGGGCGACCGCCCGGGCCTACCCGCATCAACTCTCCGGCGGCCAGCGCCAACGGGTCATGCTCGCGATCGCCCTGGCCAACGATCCCGCCCTGCTGATCTGCGACGAACCCACCACGGCCCTCGACGTCACCGTGCAGGCGCAGATGCTCGACCTGATCCTGGAGTTGGCCGCGGAGCGGAACACCGCACTGCTGTTCATCACCCACGACCTGGCGGTGGTGGCCACCGTGTGCCAGCGCGTCCTGGTCATGTACGGGGGCCGGGTGGTCGAGACCGGAGAGGTGTACGAGGTGTTCACGGCACCTCGACACCGCTACACGGAAGGGTTGATCGCCGCCTCCGACCTCACCGTCGTCGACGAACGGGGACGTCTGAGGACGATCCCGGGAGCGGTGCCCAGCGGCGGTGAGTTTCCGGACGGATGCGTCTTCCGCACCCGGTGCCCCCGGCGGACCGCCCAGTGCGAGCGGACACCGGAGTGGTCCGGCACACCCGCGCGCGGCTACGCCTGCTGGCACCCGGTAGGGGAGGAGCGATGACCGAGACCCCGCACGTCGGCACAGTCAGTCCGGACCATCTCCCGGGGAACCCGGCGCCGGCACCCGCGAGCACCGGAGCCGACCTGGTGATCAGCGCCCGGCAGGTGGTCCGCCGCTACCGGCGTCCCCGCCGGTCACTGACCCGGCCCGGTCCGGTGGTGGAGGCGCTACGTGGCGTCGATCTCGACATCGCTTACGGGCAGCGGGTCGGCATCGTAGGTGAATCGGGCTCGGGCAAGTCCACCCTCATCCGACTTCTCGCCGGCCTGGACCGCCCGACCTCCGGCTCCATTCGCTTCGCCGGACGGGACATCACCCGGCTGCCGGACCGGTCACTGAAGTTCCTCCGCCGGGACCTGCAGATGGTCTTCCAGGACCCGATGGGTTCACTCGACCCCAGGATGACGGTCCGCGACATCATCAGTGAGCCCCTCGTGGCGCTCGGCCACCACAACCCGAAGGCGCGGGTCGCGGAACTGCTCGACGCCGTCGGGCTGCCCGCCGCCGCCGCGAACCGTTACCCGCATCAGTTCTCCGGCGGCCAACGGCAGCGAATCTCCATCGCCCGAGCCCTCTCCCCACACCCGAAGGTCCTCGTCGCCGACGAGCCGGTCAGCGCACTGGACGTCTCGGTCCGGGCGCAGATCCTCAACCTGCTCATGGACCTCGTCGACGACTTCTCACTGACGCTGGTCTTCGTCTCCCACGACCTCTCGGTCGTGCGGCACCTCTGCGACACCGTCGTCGTGATGCACAACGGCGAAATCGTCGAACGCGGCCCCACCACAACCGTGTACGAGCGCCCGACCCACCCCTACACCCAGGCGCTGCTCGCTGCCGCGCCCACCCTGCAGAAAGCCCTCGCCGCCCACGCGGCGAACAGAGACCGGAAGGAGCCGCAGCAACCATGAGCGTCTCGTCCCAGGTTGACACCATCCACATCGACGAGGAGGCCGTGGTCGCCTTCACCCAGGCTCTGGTGCGCATCCCCAGCGTCAACGATCCCGCCAACGGCCGGTCCGAGCAGCCCGCCGCCGAACTCGTCGCCGCCAAGATGCGCGAATTCGGGTGGGAGCCGCACATCTCCGAAGCCGCCCCGGGCCGTCCCAACGTGGTAGCCGTCGTGGACGGCGGCGGCGGTGCGGGACCCACCCTCATGTTCGAAGGCCACACCGACGTCGTCACCGAGGGTGCCCTCGACACCTGGACCGTCGACCCGTACGGGGCGGAGATCCGCGACGGGCGGCTCTACGGCCGTGGCTCGGCGGACATGAAGGCGGGCGTGGCCGCCATGCTGTACGCGGTGCGCGCCCTGCAGCTCGCCGGGCCGTTCCCCGGCCGGATCAAGGTGTGCGCACTGGCCGACGAGGAAGGGCTGATGCTCGGCGTCCATCACTTCGTGGACTCCGGGCTCGCCGCGGACGTCGACGCGGCGATCGTGTGCGAGCCGGAGGCCGGCGAAATCTGCCCGGTGTCCAAGGGCGCCATCCGCTTCCGGGTGGACTTCCACGGCCGGATGGCACACGGCGCCATGCCACAACACGCCCGCAACCCGATCCGCACGGCCGGAGCCTTCGTGCTGGCACTGACCGAACTGGAACGCGAACTCCAGTCCCGGCACGGCGTACATCCCCACCTGGGCCTGCCGTACATCACGCCGACGGTGGCCACCGCCGGCGACCTCGACCAGATCAACGTGATCCCGGCGTACGCGACCGTGGCGGTCGACGTCCGCACCGTACCCGGCGTGGACCACCCGTCCCTGATCGAGCGCGTCCGCGGCATCGCGGCAGCACTCGGCACCGACGAGGAGGTGCGCGCCGAGGTCGGTGTACTGGTCGACCGACCGCCGGTGGACACGCCCGTCGACGCCCCGGTGGTCGCCGCGCTCGCCGCGGCGCACACCGCGGTGACGGGGGAGGAGCCGACGTACGGGGGCGTGCCGGGCACCACCGACGGCACCATCCTCACCGCCCGTGGCGGCGTGCCGAGCGTCGTCTACGGCCCCGGCGGCAAGTGGATCGCCCACCAGGCCGACGAGTACGTCGAACTCGCCGAGATCGCCCAGTGCGCCAGGGTCTACGCCGAGGCGGCCCGCCGCTTCCTGCACGCACCCCACCTGGCCGGTACGCGGTGACCTCACCGGTTCGACCCGGGCCGCGCAACACCCTGACCGACGTCACCGGTCTCCGCGTCGGGCACCATCAGCGCACCGGCGGCGGCTGGCTCACCGGCACGACCGTCGTGGTGGCACCACCCGGCGGCGCGGTCGCGGGAGTCGACGTCCGGGGCGGCGGCCCGGGCACCCACGAGACCGACGTGCTCGATCCGCGCAACCTCGTCGAACGGGTGCACGCCATCGTGCTCGGCGGAGGCAGCGCCTACGGGTTGGCCGCCGTTCCCGGCGTCATGGACCGCCTGGCGGACGCCGGGATCGGTTTCCCCGTGGGCACCGAGCCCGGCCAGGTGGTACCGATCGTTCCCGCAGCGGTCCTGTTCGACCTCGGACGCGGCGGCGACTTCCGAGCCACCCCGGGCCCGGACTTCGGCGCCGCCGCCTACGACGCCGCGACCGAAGCCCCGGTCACGCTGGGCACGATCGGGGCGGGCACCGGGGCGGTGGCCGGCGGAATCAAGGGCGGCGTCGGCTCGGCCAGCGCGGTCGTGGCGGGCGTGACGGTCGGCGCGCTGGCCGTGGTGAACGCGGTCGGCTCGACGCTCGACCCCACCACCGGGGAACTGTACGGCACCCGGTTCGGCCTGGCCGGCGAGTTCGCCGGCCTGCGCCCGCCGGACCAGCGGGAGTGGGCCGCCGCCCTGGAGGCAGCCCAGGCGCCCGCCGCAGCCGGCCGCGGTGTCGTGGAGTCGTTCCACACCACGATCGGTGTGCTGGCCACCGATGCGACGCTGACCAAGGCCCAGTGCCAGAAACTGGCCGGCATCGGGCACGACGGCATGGCACGCGCCATCCGGCCGGTGCACTCGATGTTCGACGGCGACACCGTCTTCGCCCTGGCCTCCTGTGCCGGCCCCAGCCTCGACCCGCCGGCCTTCAACGCGGTGCTCGCCGCCGCCGCGGACGCGTTCACCCGGGCAGTGGCCCACGGCATCCTCGCCGCGGACAGCGCCGGGGGACACCACGCGTACGCCGACCTCTGCCCCAGTGCCGTCCAGCAATGGAGGAGACGATGACCGTGTTCGAGGCACCGTTCCCGGCCGGCCTGCCGATCGGTGACGGTTGGGCGCCGGCGCCGACCGCGCCCGTACGGTTCCCGTACGACGGGTCGCACATCGCCGAGGCGCCCGTCGGTGACGCCCAACTTGCCCGGACCGCGCTCGACGTCGCGGTGGCCGCCGCCGACACCGTGGCGCGTCTTCCCTCACACGTCCGCCGAGCGGCGCTGCTGAACACCCGCGACATGCTGGCCGCGCGGCGCGCCGAGTTTGAGCGGCTCCTGGTGCTGGAGACCGGAAAGCCGCTGGTCGACTGCCGGACGGAGGTTGCCCGCACCCTCGTCACGCTGGAGACCGCGGCCGAGGAGGTGGCCCGGCTGCACGGTGAGACGGTGCCGCTGGACCTGCTGCCGTCCGGCGAGGGACTGATGGGGTTCTGGACGCGCCGGCCGATCGGAGTGGTGGTCGGCATCGCGGGGTTCAACTACCCGCTGCTGCTCGCCACGCACAAGATCGCACCGGCGCTCGCGGCCGGCTGCCCGGTGGTGTGCAAGCCCGCGCCGCAGACGCCCCTGGCCACGCTCTGGCTGGTACACCTGCTGCGTGAGGCCGGCGGGCCGGTCGGGCTGCCGCCGGAGGCGGTGCAGCTCGTCACCGGTGGCGTGGACGTGGGGGAGACGTTGGTGACCGACCGGCGGGTGGGTGCCGTCTCGTTCACCGGATCCGCCGCCGTGGGCCACACCATCGCCCGTTCTGCCGCGCCCACCAAAGTCCTGCTGGAACTCGGCTCCAACGCGGCCCTCGTGGTGGCCGCCGATGCGGACCTGGCCGCCGCCGCCGACGCCGTGGTACGAGGCGGCTACTACGCCTCCGGCCAGGCGTGCATCTCCGTCCAGCGGGTGCTGGTGGAGGCGCCGGTGGCCGAGGAGTTTCTCGGGCTGCTGACGGACCGGGTCTCCGCGGTGGCCGTGGGCGACCCGCGTGACGAAGCCACCCGGGTCGCGGCGCTGATCGACCCGCAGTCGACCCGGCGGGTCCGGGACTGGATCGCCGAGGCGGTAGCGGCGGGCGCGAAGATCGTGGCCGGCGGTGACAGCGACGGAGGGGTACTTCGGCCAACCGTCCTCGCCGACGTGCCCGACGGCCTGCCCGCGTGGGACGAGGAGATCTTCGGCCCGGTGGTCTGCGTCCGCACGGTCGCGGACATCGACACGGCGTTCGATCTGGTGAACCGATCCCGATACGGCCTGCACGCGAGCGTCTACACCAGGTCCCTGTCGACCGCTTTCGCCGCGGTGGAGCGGCTGCAGGTGGGTGGGGTCGTGGTGAACGAGGTGCCGGGATTCCGCGCCGACAACATGCCCTACGGCGGGGTGAAGGACTCCGGCATCGGCCGCGAAGGCCCCCGTTTCGCCGTGGAGGAACTGACCGTGACCCGGATGGCGATCATCCGGCCGGCCTGAACCTCCGGTCGGCGCCTGATCCGCGCCGGCGGACCAGATGAGCAGATGCGGCAAAGATGAGGAGTTTGAGTGATGTCCGGGTACGACAAGCTGTTCCGGCTCGACGGCCGACGGGCTGTGGTGGTGGGTGCCGGCGGCGGCATCGGCCGCGAGTGCGCCCGGGCGTTGGCGGCGCACGGTGCCGAGGTCATCTGCGCCGACCGCGACGCGGAAGCCGCCGCCCTCACCGCCCAACTGGCCGACGGCTCCCCGTACACCCTCGACGTGCTGGATGCTCCCGCCGTCCCCCGGGCCGCGGCTGAGCTGGGTGACGTGGACGTCCTGGTCTTCACGGCCGCGACGAACGTCCGTAAGCGGCTGCTGGACTACTCCCAGGAGGAGTTCGACCGGGTGGTCGGCCTCAACCTTGCCGCCTCATTCGGGCTGGTTCGGGCATTCGGCGCGGGGATGGCAGCGCGGGGGACGGGCAGCATCATCGGCTTCTCCTCCATTCGCGCCTTCACGGTCGAGCCGGGCCAGGGCGTCTACGCGGCGACAAAGTCCGGTCTGGTGCAGTTGCTGCGGACCGCCGCCGCCGAGCTCGGGCCACGCAAGGTGCGGGTCAACGCGGTCGCCCCCGGTGTCGTGGAGACGCCCCTGACGGCCCAGATCAAGGCCAACCCGGAGTGGTACGACGCGTACGCCGCCAAGAGCGCGCTCGGGCGCTGGGCGCGGCCGGAGGAGATGGCGGGTGCGGTGGTCTATCTGGCCAGCGATGCCGCGAGCTTCGTGACCGGTACCTGCCTGGTGGTGGACGGCGGCTGGACCGCGGTCGACGGCCGTTTCGAGCCCCCCAACTAACCCGTTGACGCGGCCCCACCCGGTCAATGGCGGCTCGCCTCACCAGCGGGTCTTCCGTTCACTGCGGCTCGGGGCGCGTGTGGCTGGGCATGCCGTGCGAGGGCCACCGCAGCGGTGACCGCGAGCACGAAGCCCAGCGTCGCCACCGGCGCGAACCCGGGCCGGACCCGGTCGCCGAGCAGCACCAGACCGACCACCGCCGGGGCCACGGTCTGTCCCACGATGGCCGACGCGGAGGCGACCGTCACCGACCCGCGTTGCAGGGCTGCCGCATACAGCAGCAGCCCGTTCAAACCGGCGATCACCAGCACGTAGCTGGTCGGGTTGGTCACCACGGCGCCGATCGTGTCGACCCGGCCGAGCAGCCGGGCGCCAAGAGCCGCGGAACCGAAGGACAGCCCGGCCAGCATCCCCGGCAATGCGGGACCACGCATCCGAGGGCTGCCTAGATAACTGCCAACGGCCAACATGATCACGGCCCCGAGCAGGCACCAACCGGCCACCCTCGGCACCTGCGACGGCGGCCCCGTGACAGCCGAGATCACCAGCAGCACCAGTCCGATGATCACCCCGCCGATCGCGACCGCGTCCTGCGCCGACAATCGGACCCGCAGTACCAGCATGGCCAGGACCGCGACGATGCTGAGGTTCGCCGCCCCCACCGCCTGGACCGCGAAGAGCGGTACGGTCCGCAGCGCGGTGAAGGTGAGCCCGGACGATGCTCCGTCCAACGCCAGGCCCGCGGCGTACGGCCCGGTTCGCACCAACCGCCACAGCAGCCGAGGATCAAGGTGCTCGGTGGCCGCGATCCGGCGCGCCCCGATCGACTGCAGGGTCGCGGCGGTGGCACTGCACAACGCGGCGCCGAGCGCCAGCACGAAGCCAAAACCCATGATCGGCCCCCCGGGTCGTCGGTGCCGGAAACAGCCGGCGGGAGACCTGGGCGTACCCGCCTACGCGCCGGAATCGCGGGGAGGGGGCGACGGTCTCATCGGTCCCGAGTGCCACTGTCCCCGGAACTGGTCGTCAGCGGGGTATGGGTGCTGCTGGTCGCTTTGTGGCTGGCCGGCACCTTACGGCCCGGATCGTCAGCCGACGGTGAGCCGCGCGTCGGCGCGCGCCCGGCAGTACTGCACGTTGCCGATCTTGTTGATCGGGCTGTACTCCACCGAGTACCGGTCGATGCGTTCGTCGGAGAACGTCAGACCGTCGACGCCGTGCTGGCGTACGTAGCGTGCCACGCCGTCGTCACCGGTCCTCGCCTGGCCGACCACCCGCCCGACCGTCTGCTCGCCCTGCCGGCCGACCGCGATGAAGTAGGCGAGCTCGGCTCCCGCCAGCGGCCTGCCGTTCGCGGTCACCGTCGCGGTCAGCGTCAGTGGCGCGAGCGGGTCGGTGACCCGCACGTCCGGGATCGAAATGGCCATCACGGTGCAGGACCGCGACCCCGGCTCGGACCCGCACCCGGCCAACCCGGACACGACGAGCGTCACCACCAGCAGCCGTTCGCTCAATGCCATCTGGTCAGCATCCACCAGTCGACCAGACGTCGCCGGCGCGGTCCACCGACAGTGATCACAGGTTGGCGATCACGTCCTTGCCGTACGCGGACAGGGTTTTCTCCTTGTCGTCGTGCATCAGGTAGAGGGCGAAGTTGCTCACCCCGATCTCCTTGAGTTCCTGCAGCCGGTCGACGTGGGCCGACTCGGGCCCGAGCAGGCAGAACCGGTCGACGATCTCATCCGGCACGAAATCGGTGGACGGGTTGCCGGCCCGGCCGTGGTGCGCGTAGTCGTAGCCCGCACGGCCCCTGATGTAGTCGGTCAGCGCGGTCGGCACCACGCCGGAGTCGCCGTAGCGGGCGACCAGATCGGCCACGTGGTTGCCGACCATCCCGCCGAACCAGCGCAGCTGGTCCCGCTGATGGGCGAGGTCGGTGCCGACGTACGCGGGCGCGGCCACGCACATGGTGATCGAGTCGGGGTTCCGGCCGGCGGCGGTGGCCGCGTCGCGTACCGAGCCGATGGTCCAGCGGGCGATGTCGGGGTCGGCGGTCTGCAAGATGAAACCGTCGGCCTGCTCACCGACCAACCGCAACGCCTTCGGGCCGTACGCGGCCATCCAGATCTCCAGCCGGCCGTCCCGTACCCACGGGATGCGCACCGGCGTGCCGTGGTGTTCGACCTCCCGGCCCTCGGCCAGCTCCTTGATCACGTGCATCGCCTGGCGCAGCGTGGCAAGGCTCGCCGGCGGCTGGCCGATGACCCGCCGAGCGGAGTCACCGCGCCCGATGCCGCACACCGTGCGGTTGCCGAACATCTCGTTGAGGGTGGCGAACAGGGACGCGGTGACCGACCAGTCGCGGGTGCTCGGGTTGGTCACCATCGGTCCGACGATCAGGTGCTTGGTCGCGGCGAGGACCTGCGAGTAGATGACGAACGGCTCCTGCCACAGCACGCAGGAGTCGAACGTCCACCCGTAGCGGAACCCGTTGTCCTCGGCGGCGGTGAGCCCGGCCACGACGTCGCGGGCGGGCGGGTCGGTCTGGAGTACGACACCGAAGTCCACAGCTCCTCCTTGTCACACCAGGTACTGGCAGAGGTCCCGCTTGAGGAACCGGCCGTGCCCGGCCGCGCCGTGGAAGGCGTCGCCGTCGACGACGACCCGACCGCGCGACAGCACGGTGGCGACCTTCCCGGTCAGCTCCATGCCCTCGTACGCGGAATAGTCCACGTTCATGTGGTGCGTGCGGGCGGAGATGGTCTGCCGGGCCGTCGGGTCGTAGACCGTGATGTCCGCGTCCGCGCCCGGCGCGATGACGCCCTTGCGCGGGTAGAGACCGAACATCCGGGCGGGCGTGGTGGAGCTGATCTCCACCCAACGCGGCAGGGTGATCTCGCCGCGCACGACGCCCTGGTACAGCAGGTCCATCCGGTGCTCGACCCCCGGCATCCCGTTCGGAATCTTGGAGAAGTCGCCTCGGCCCAGTTCCTTCTGGTCCTTGAAGCAGAACGGGCAGTGGTCGGTGGACACCAGCGACAGGTCGTTGGTACGCAGGCCCCGCCACAGCTCCGCCTGATGCTCCTTCAGGCGCAGCGGGGGAGAGGCGACGTACTTCGCGCCCTCGAAGTCGGGCCTGCCCAGATCGTCCAGGGACAGGAACAGGTACTGCGGGCAGGTCTCCGCGAACACGTTCTGCCCGGTGTCCCGGGCGCGGGTGACCGCGTCGAGGGCGTGCGCGGCGGACAGGTGCACGATGTACAGCGGAGCGCCGGTGACCTTGGCCAGGGTGATCGCCCGCGAGGTGGCTTCGCCCTCCAACTCGGGCGGCCGGGTCAGCCCGTGCTGCACCGGGTCGGTGTGCCCACTGGCCAACGCCTGCGCAACGAGCTGGTCGATGGCGATGCCGTTCTCCGCGTGCATCATGATCATCGAGCCGGTGTCGCGGGCCTTCTGCATCGCCCGCAGGATCTCCCCGTCGGTGGCATAGAAGACCCCCGGGTACGCCATGAACATCTTGAAGGTGTTGACGCCCGCGTCGATGCAGGCCTCCATCTCCTTCAGCGAGGTGTCGTTGACGTCCGAGACGATCATGTGGAACGCGTAGTCGACCGCGCAGTTGCCGTCGGCCTTGCCGTGCCACTTGTCCAGCGCGGACAGCAGGGAGGTGCCCTTGGCCTGCACGGCGAAGTCGACGATCGTCGTCGTGCCGCCCCAGGCCGCCGCGACCGTGCCGGTCTCGAACGTGTCCGCCGAGAACGTGCCGCCGAACGGCATCTCCATGTGGGTGTGCCCGTCGATTCCGCCCGGCACCACGTACTTCCCGGCGGCGTCGATCACCCGCTCGGCGCCGGACGCCCACTGCTGCGCCAGCTCCGTGTCCGGCGCGGCGAGCGCCGCGATCCGCTCGCCCTCCACCAGCACGTCCGCCGGGTACGCCCCGGTGGCGTTGACGACTGTCCCGTTGCGGATCACGATGCTCACGGCGTCACCAGCGATTCGTAGGTCTCGGGCCGGCGGTCGCGGTAGAACGCCCACAGGTCGCGTACCTCGGCCAGCTTGTCCATGTCCAGGTCGCGGACGACGACCTCCTCCTCGGTGTCCGACGCGGCATCGCCGACCAGTTGCCCACGCGGGTCGACGAAGTAGGACTGGCCGTAGAAGTCGTTGTCGCCCAACGGCTCCACCCCGACCCGGTTGATCGTCCCGACGTAGTACTCGTTGGCGACCGCGGCGGCCGGCTGCTCCAGCCGCCACAGGTACTCCGACAGGCCCCGGCTGGTGGCGGAGGGGTTGAACACGATCTTCGCGCCGGCCAGCCCCAGGGCGCGCCAACCCTCCGGGAAGTGCCGCTCGTAACAGATGTAGACGCCGATGCGGCCCACGGCGGTGTCGAACACCGGATAGCCGAGGTTGCCAGGCCGGAAGTAGAACTTCTCCCAGAAGCCCTTCACCTGCGGAATGTGGTTCTTCCGGTGCTTGCCGAGGTAGGTGCCGTCGGCGTCGATCACCGCGGCGGTGTTGTAGTAGACCCCCGGCTGCTCCTGCTCGTACATCGGCACGATCAGCACCACGCCGTGCTGCTCGGCGACCTCCCGCATCAGCGCGGTGGTCGGCCCGTCCGGGATCGCCTCGGTGTACGAGTAGTAGTCGGCGTCCTGGACCTGGCAGAAGTACGGGCCGTAGAACAGTTCCTGCAGGCAGACCACCTGCGCGCCCTGCGACGCGGCGCGGCGGATCGCCTCCACCGCGTTCGCGATCATGGACTCCTTGTCACCGGTCCACTTCTGCTGCACCAGCCCGGCTCGAACGATGCTGCTCATCCAACCTCCCCCTTGACATGGCTGCCGCGCGGTGCCGACAGCGCCAGATAGACGACGAACGCGCCGACCAGACCGGCGACCCAGCTGTAGTCGTAGAGCGGCTTGAGGAACGGGATCAGCCCGTCGGACGGGAACGGGCCCTTGCCGGGCGCGGAGTAGGCGCCGCCCACGGCGAGGAGCGCGCCGACGACGGTCGCCACCAGCGCCCTCCAGCTCCAGCCGCCGGCGAACCAGTACCGGCCCTCGGGGCGGTACAGGGCGGGCAACTGCAGGCGGGTGTGGTGGCGGACCCAGTAACCGGCGATGAGCACGCCGGCGACCGCGCCGAGCAGGCCGCCGTAGAACCCGAGCCACACGAAGATGTAGATGTTCGGGTCCTGCACCAGCCGCCACGGCTGGATCAGGATGCCGAGCACCCCGGTGATCAGGCCGCCGGTCCGGAAGCTGATCAGTCGCGGCAGGGCGTTGGAGAAGTCGTACGCCGGGCTGACCGTGTTGGCCGCCACGTTCACCGACAGCGTGGCCACCACCACCGTGAACAGGCCGAGCGCCACGACCAGTGGGTTCTCGAACTTCGCGGCCAGCTGGATGGGGTCCCAGATCGCCTCGCCGTAGATCACCGCCGTGCCCGAGGTGATCACGATCGACAGGATGGCGAAGAACGACATCGTGGTGGGTAGGCCCAGGATCTGGCCGTACACCTGCTGCCGCTGGCTGCCGCCGAACCGGGTGAAGTCCGGGATGTTCAGCGACAGGGTCGCCCAGAACGCGATCATCGCCATCAGCGACGGCGCGAACAGCTTCCAGAAGTCGGCCCCCCAACCCAGCTTGGACGGCTGGGACAGGATCGGGCCGGGCCCGCCCGCCTCGACCAGCACCCAGATCAGCAGCGCGACGGCGACCACGATGACGAACGGCGCGGCCCAGTTCTCGAAGCGGCGCAGGGTGTCCATACCGCGCCAGATGATCGCCATCTCGATCGCCCAGAACAGCAGGAACGAGGCCCACAGCGTCCACGGATGGTCCATGACCTTCGCCGCGTCGACCCACCAGGAACCCAGCAGCTTGCCGGCGATCGCGTAGATCGCCTCGCCGCCGATCCAGGTCTGGATGCCGAACCAGCCGCAGGCGATGAAGGCGCGCAGCAGGGCCGCGAGGTTGGCGCCGCGTACGCCGTAGAACGCGCGGGCGAAGACCGGGAACGGGATCCCGTACTTCGTGCCCGCGTGGCTGTTGAGCAGCATCGGGATCAGGACGAGCAGGTTGCCCAGGGTGATCGTGAGGAACGCCTGAGCCCAGTTCATCCCGAGCTGGATGAGCCCCGCGGCGAGCAGATAGCTGGGGATGTTGTGCGCCATCCCGATCCACAGCGCCGCGAAGTTGTACGTGTTCCAGGTGCGCTTCTCGATGGGCACCGGGGCGAGTTCCTCGTTGAAGTACGGGCTGTCGGCGATGGTGGAGAAGTCGCGCAGCTCGACTCGGCCATCGGGATGGGTGATCTGGGTGCCCGGCTCGACCGTGGTGGCTTCGGGGGGCAGGGGTTCAACGGCCATCGGTGTCACCTCCCTGTTGCGCTGCCGCAACAGGCGCCGGGCAACCGGCGCGCGTGCTGCGGATGGGGGCGGAACAGCACGATCTCTATTTCGGAATGGTGAGTGCCACCGACCCGCCACCGGCAGTGGCAAAGTGTCCACCCTTGCCATGATCAGAGCGCACTGTGTCCACCGGCACGGCCGCGCCGATCATGTCAATCCGCGTGCCGGACGAATTCCGACCGCCTACCGGGTTCACCGTCCCGTCAGGCGTCGTCGAGGTCGTGCACCAGCAGCGCGACGTACAGCGACAGCACCGACTCCGGGTCCTCCAGCGACACCCCGAGCACCTGCGCGATCCGCCCCAGCTGCTGGTAGTACGCCGTCCGCGACACGTGCGCGGCGGCAGCCGCCGCCGACTTGTTCCCACCCTGCTCGCAGAAGCAGCGCAGCAGTTCCACCAGCCGGCTGTGGTGGTTGGCGTCCCGCGCCAGCAGCGGCCCCAGCTCGCGGTCCGCGAACGCCCGGACCCGCTCGTCGTCGCGCAACAGATGCAGCAGACCGCGCAGGCGCACATTGTCCAGCCGGTGGTAGAGCTGCGTGCCGGGACTGCGCAGGGCCGCCCCCGCCACGTGGGCGGCCTCGCCCAGGCTGCGGCCCACCTCGGCGACGTGCGACACGGTGGTGCCGACCGCCACCAGCACCGGACCGGCCGCGGAGCGGTGCACCTCCCGGGCCAACCGGCGCAGCACCGCGTCGACCCCGGCCTGGGCGGGCAATGACAACAACGCGCGCACCGTCGTGTCGTCCACGACCCCCACCAGGGCGGGTACCGGCACCCGCCGGGCCGCCGACGCGGTCGCCTCCGCGAGATCCCGCAACACCTCCTGGGTGGCCAGCGCGGGAGCCCGGGGCGCCACCGTCGCCGGCCGGATCGCCATCCCGACCAGCTGCCGCCGCTCGAGGCCGACCCCCAGGGCCGCCGCCCGGGCGGCCAGATCCGGCGGCGGTACGGCCTGACCGAGCAGCTGCGCGAGCAGCATGCGGTGCGTCTGCCGCTCCAGGCTGTCCCGGTCCCGCGCCACGAGCCGGTGCACCGCCAGCGCCGACGCGGCCCGCTCGGCGACCACCACGTCCCGGTGCGGCGGCGGGTCCGGCGACACCAGGACCAGCCGCCCCCAGTCGGCGCCCTGCGCGCCGACCATGGTGACCAGCCACCCGGCCTCCTCGTCGTACGCGGTCCGCTCCGGCGCGGCCACGGACCGGGACCGCCGCGCCCAGTCGGTCAGCAGCTCCGTGGGATCCCGGCCGGCCGCGTCGTACGCGAGCACCTCGTGCCCCAGCGTCTCCAGCACCACCGGCAGTCCCGAGATCCGGGCCACCTCGCGCAGCACCTCCGCCGGCTCCGCACCGGCCACCGTCAGCGAGGTGAACGTCTCGTGCACCTGCTCGGCCGCCCGCAGTTCGGCGAGCTGGGCGTCGACGATCAACGCCACCACCGCCTCGGTGACGGACACGAACGGCGTCTCCCGCGCCAGCGTGATCAGCGGCAGCCGGTGCCGGTTGGCCGCCGCCACCAGCGCCTCCGGCAGCTGGTCACGCCACCGTCGGACCAGCTCGATCACCAGCCCCGCCGCGTGCACCGCGGCCAGGTCGTCCACGTACCTCGTCAGCGCCGCGGCCTCCTCCGGCAGCGCGATGCCGGTGGTCAGGACCAGTTCCCCGCCGCGCAGCAGGTGCGCGATGTCGGACACCTCCGCGACGTGGATCCAGCGCACCCGGCCCTGCATTCCGGCCGACCCGGCCACCACCTGCGGTTTCCCGCGCCGGATCACCGGCAGTGCGATGGCGTCTGCGACGGAGGGATACATCGCGCCTCCTACGGAGGGACTGCACACAACGTAATGCCGACGTGACCAGAGCGGCACAACTTGTGCATAGCGGTTGCACAACGATTGCCGCCACACTCGCCCTGGGGACGAGTTACGGGAGGACGCGATGGCCCACCGCGAGCTGCTGGCCCGACACCGATCCGTGATGCCGAACTGGCTGGCGTTGTACTACGAGCAGCCCATCGAGATCGCCAGCGCGCACGGCCGCCGGGTGACCGACCGCGAGGGGCGAACCTACCTCGACTTCTTCGCCGGCATCCTCACCAACGCCATCGGCTACGACATCGCCGAGATCAGCGACGCGATCCGGGCGCAGGTCGACACCGGAGTGCTGCACTCGTCCACGCTGTACTTGATCAAATCGCAGGTCGAACTCGCCGAGAAGATCGCGAAGCTGTCCGGCATCCCCGACGCCAAGGTGTTCTTCACCAACTCGGGCACCGAGGCGAACGAGACGGCGCTCATGCTCGCCACCCAGCACCGCCGCAGCGAACAGGTGCTCGCCCTGCGCAACTCGTACCACGGTCGGGCGTTCGCCACGGTCGGGATCACCGGCATCCGCGGCTGGTCGGCCAGCGCGCTCAGCCCGGTCAAGGTGAGTTGGGTGCACGGCGGCTACCGCTACCGCAGCCCGTTCCGGGAGCTGTCCGACGCGGACTACATCCGGGCGTGTGTGGCCGACCTGCGCGAGGTCATCGAGACGACCACGGCCGGGGACGTCGCCTGCATGATCGTCGAGCCGATCCAGGGGGTCGGCGGCTTCGCCTCCCCACCGGACGGATTGTTCGGGGAGTTCAAGAAGGTGCTCGACGAGTACGGCGTCCTCCTCGTCTCCGACGAGGTGCAGACCGGCTGGGGCCGCACCGGCGAGCACTTCTGGGGCATCCAGGCCCACGACGTCGTACCCGACGCGATCACCTTCGCCAAGGGCCTCGGCAACGGCCTCGCGATCGGCGGCGTGATCGCCCGCGCCGACCTGATGGACTGCCTGCGAGCCAACTCGATCTCCACCTTCGGCGGCAACCCGCTGGCCACAGCCGGCGCGCTGGCGTCGCTGACCTACCTGCTGGAGCACGACCTGCAGGCCAACGCCGCGCAGCTCGGCGGCCGCCTGCTCGACGGCCTGCGCGCGGTCGCCGCGGCGCATCCCGTGGTCGGCGACGTGCGCGGCAAGGGCCTGATGATCGCGCTGGAGTTCGTCGGACCCGACGGCGAGCCCCACCCGGCGGCCGCGACCGCCCTACTGGAGGAGACCCGGGAGCGCGGCCTGCTCGTCGGCAAGGGCGGCCTGTACGGCAACGTCATCCGCCTTGCGCCACCGATGACCCTGACCGGGGCCGAGGCGGAGGAGGCTCTGGAGATCCTCACCCAGTCGATTGAGGCGGTGGCCAAGGAGGTGCAGCTGCGATGAGGACCACCCACTGGATCGGCGGCAAGCCGTGGCACGGTGTCGCCGAGCGCGCCGGGGACGTCTACGACCCCGCCACCGGCCGGGTTGCCGGACAGGTTGACTTCGCCACCGCCGCGGTCGTCGACGAGGCGGTCGCCGCCGCGCGCGAGGCGTTCACCCGATGGCGTACCGCGTCCCTCGCCCAGCGCACCAGCGTGCTGTTCGCCTTCCGGGAGCTGCTCCACGCCCGCCGGGCCGACCTCGCCGCCATCATCACGGCCGAGCACGGCAAGGTCCTCTCCGACGCGGCGGGGGAGATCCAGCGCGGGCTGGAGAACGTCGAGTTCGCCTGCGGCATCCCGCAGCAGCTCAAGGGCGGATACAGCGAGAACGCCTCCACCCAGGTCGACGTGTACGCCATCCGGCAGCCGCTCGGCGTGGTCGGCGTGATCACCCCGTTCAACTTCCCGGCCATGGTGCCGTTGTGGTTCGTGCCGAACGCCATCGCGTGCGGCAACACCGTCGTGCTCAAGCCGAGCGAGAAGGACCCGTCCGCCTCGAACTTCCTCGCGGAGCTGTTCGCGGAGGCCGGGCTGCCGGAGGGCGTCCTCAACGTCGTGCACGGCGACAAGGAGGCCGTCGATCGGATCCTCGAGCATCCGCACGTCAAGGCCGTCTCGTTCGTCGGCTCCACTCCGATCGCCCGCTACGTCTACGAGACCGGCACCCGCCACGGGAAGCGGGTGCAGGCGCTCGGCGGCGCGAAGAACCACATGGTCGTACTCCCCGACGCCGACCTGGACCTCGCCGCCGACGCCGCCGTCTCGGCCGGCTTCGGCTCCGCCGGCGAACGCTGCATGGCCATCTCCGCCGTCGTGGCCGTCGACCCGGTCGGCGACGAACTCGTTGCCAGGATCAGCGAGCGGGTGGCCGCCCTGCACGTCGGCGACGGCCGCCGCCCGGGCTGCGAGATGGGACCGCTGGTCACCGGCGCCCACCGGGACCGGGTGACGTCCTACCTGGACGCCGGCCAGGCCGCTGGGGCCACGCTGGTGGTGGACGGGCGCCGCCACCCGATCGACGGCGAACCCGCCGGCTTCTGGCTCGGACCGACCCTGTTCGACCACGTCGACACCGACATGTCGATCTACACCGACGAGATCTTCGGGCCGGTTCTGTCGGTGCTGCGGGTGCCCAGCTACGACGCGGCCGTCGAGCTGGTCAACGCCAACCCGTGGGGCAACGGCACCGTCATCTTCACCAACGACGGCGGCGCGGCCCGCCGGTACCAGAACGAGATCGAGGTCGGCATGGTCGGGGTGAACGTCCCGATCCCGGTTCCGGTGTCGTACTACTCGTTCGGTGGCTGGAAGGACTCGCTGTTCGGCGACGCCCACGCGTACGGGCCGGAGGGGGTGAACTTCTTTGTCAGGTCCAAGGTGGTCACGAGCCGCTGGCTCGACCCGTCACACGGCGGGGTGAACCTTGGCTTCCCCCAGGCCAGCTGACCACCGCACCCGCGTCGTCCGGCCGCCCGCACGGTTCACGATCTCCAGGGTCACGGCGGCAGAGGTAGAGCGTCGAGCCGTGATCCACACATGAATTCCCCCGGCCCGGGCGGTGACCGTCACGGGGCCGGCGACCATGGCGGCGATGCCGGCGCTACCTCCACGTGCGTTGCTCGTTGTGTTGTTCTTTCCGGCGCAGAGCCTCGCTGAGGTCGATGCCGTAGCGATTGGCGACGGCGCAGAGGAAGATGAGGACGTCAGCCAGCTCCTCGTCGACCGTGCCGACGATGGACGTGCTGCCGATGGGAAGCTGTTGATGCTTGCGGACTGCCTTGAACAGCTCACCGACCTCTTCGCCAAGCATGAGGCATTGGTCCAGCACCGTGCGGTCGGTGAAGCCGCGCTGCTTTTCCATGTCGGCGACATAGCGCTGAAGGTCGGGCAGCGTGGCGGTGCGGGGGATTGATTGCATCGGTCAGCCTCGCGAGGACGGTCAGGGTGTCGTGGACGCTACCAGGCGTGCAGGTTGCCGGTCAGCGTACGAGTGGCGTGTCGCTCGGCTGTCATCGTCGTAGCCTTGGCGCAGTGCGGCGGTGACGCATTGGGCTGCGCGGCGGATACCTGCCCGGTCTGCTGGGCTTGTGTGGCCGCGGACGAGGGTGAGGCCGACGGCCCGGATGCGGGTGTCCCAGCTCCATGTGCCTACGACGCGGCCGGCGAGAACGATTGTGGGTAGGGCCTCGCCGATCTGGTTGAAGGCAACTCGCTGGTCGAGCATGCCCAGGTATCGGGTGCGTGTCTCCGCGTAGGCCTTGAGGGCGACATCCTCGTGGGCGAGCAGGACCGGTTCGGCCGTTGGCGGTTCCCCAGCGCTGACCTGCTCGAATTCCTTGAAGCGGTTGCAGAACATGTACAGCGGTGCTGGGGACCACGGGGTGTGCAGCGCGATGAGTGGCTGTCCGATCCGGTCGAGAGCCGCGAGCACCCCCGTGCGGGACAATCCAGACCACCAGGTGACGTCGCGCAGCGAGGCTGGGCCGTAGCGATCGAAGTACGCAGCGACGAGCCGCTCGGTGGCTGTTGCCCGGTCGAGGTTCATGTCGAGGTCGGGGTGGGCGGCGGCGGTGAGTGCGAACGTGCGAAGTTCCCGGTTCCAACTGGAACTCCGGTTGCGGTAGGTGAACAAGCCGCGCTCCCAGCCGAGCTTGAGGGCCAGGCGGACCGCGACAACGGTGGTGACGCCGGTAGCGAGGCGCTCCTCGATATGGCGCGGGGCGAGGCGACCGTGCTCGGCGAGCAGTGCTTGGACAGCCGCGGTGGTGCGTGCGACGAGCTGAGTGGACAGGCCAGCGTTGCGGACTTGCCGCAGGGCGTCGCGCTCTCGGTAGTGCAGGGTCGCCCCGTGCGCCGCCGCCGCCAGATCGAGCGGGAGAGTGTGAAGCGTCTTCCGCATGCACCGGACCGTGGTGACAAGCTGATGGGTGGCCGGGTGCCACAGGCGCAACGCAACCTCTGGCGTGCGGGCCCGCGCCAACACTGTGGCAAAAGGAGACGACAATCGGGCGGCATGCAGCCCCAGGGCGGCCTCGGCGATCTCCGCCACGGTGGCGTATCGGTCGGCGGACCCTACGCCTTGGCGGCGTAGCAGCCACTGCCAGAGTCGGCCGGCCTCCTGCGAGTCGAGGCGATGGGTGGCCATGACTGCCGGTGGCACCTCACGCACCCACCGAAGCTAACACGGGCCTGCCCGCACAGGGGGTCAGGCTTGCCGCCCCCAGCGCTGCTCGACGAAGTCGCGCAGTAGCTCGTACGATCGCTGGGTCTCTTCCCATTGCGCGTTGGTTCCCCACCAGTGCCGGTCGTTGTGGTGGATGTGGAACTTCACCCACTCGCCGTCCCAGCCGGGCTGCAGATGGGTGCCGCGTATGTTGTGGGCGGCGGCTTGGTCATACACCTGTGTCCCTGGCAACGGCACGAATCGGAACAGCGACACCCGGGACAGCGCTGGTTCCAGTTCAGTCAGCAAGGAAATGGTTTCCTCGGTGCTGGCCAGGGTTTCTCCCGGATAGCCGTGGATGACGAAAACCTTGGCGGCTATTCCTGCCTCAACAGTCGCATGGACTGCCCGGCGGATCTGCTCACGGGTGGTGTTCTTCCGCATTGCCTCGAGGAGGGTTTCGCTGCCGGACTCCATGCCGTACTTGATCTCGATGCACCCGGCAGCGGCCATCTTGGCCAGCAGTGGACCGTCAACGGTGTCGACGCGGGACAGCGCGGACCAGCGCAGGCCCAGGTCGGCGATGGAGTCGCAGATGCCGCCCACCTTGCGCTTGTTGACAACAAAGTTGTCATCCACGATCGCGAACCCCTGAATTCCGTATGCCTCGATGAGGTGGGTCAACTCGCGCCGGGCGCTGGCCCCGCTGCGGTACTGGATTCGCGTCTGGCCCGCCGCGCAGAAAGAACACGGGAAAGGGCACCCCCGGCTGAACATCACGTGTGCCATCCGCAAATCGGTGCCGGCCAGCCGGTCGGTGAGGATCAGATCGTCGGCTGGCAGCAGGGACCGGGCCGGCAGCGGCAACTGATCGATGTCGCGCAGCAGGGGTCGGACGGGCTCCCGCCGCACCTCGTCGCCATCGCGCCACAGCACACCCGCTACCCCGTCGAAGCGCCTGTCCGGTGCGCGGGAGAGCACCTCGAGGATGCTCTCCTCCGACTCGCCTATGGCGGCAACGTCGGCTCGGAAGTCCGTCAGACTCATCTCTGGGTAGAAGTTGCAGTGCACACCGCCGACCATGACCAGCGTGTCGGCTCGGATGTGAGCAGCATCGCGGGCCGCCAGCATCATCCCGTACGTTGCGGACGAGGCGAGCGAAAAGCCGACGGCATCGCAGTCGGACAGGTCGGGACCAGTGTCTTCCGGCGTGACTTTGACAACGCGCACGCTGTGCCCTGCCTCTTGCACGACGGCGGCCAAGTAGAGCACGCCAAATGGCGGGAACTCCTTGCGCCCCTCTCGGAAGCGCGCCATGTCATACACCTCTGGATAGAGCAGTCCGACGTTCACCGCCCACGCTCCTCGTGCTCAAGAATCAGCTCAACCAAGTCGTCGGCCACGGCCGCGGCCTCAGCTCTGCCCACTTCGTGTGCGATCGCTGTGCACCCACTGCGCCGCAGGTCCTCTACGACCGCCTCGTACGCGGCGCGCTCGCGGTCATTGGCCCGCGAGTCGGGTGTGTGGAAACGGCTGTAAAGACCGCGGGCCGTGGCCCTCGCGGCGCACACCTCTGGATCACCAAGTAAGACGACCGTCAGGCCAGCCGGCGGCAAACCCTTGTAGATCGCCCGCACCTGATCGAGCGCCACACTGTCGTAAGGATCCAACACCAGCGAAGACGCCAGATACCGGTCACAGACCACAATGGCGCCGTGAGCTATGGCCGGACGGACTACGGTGCGTTCGTGGTGGTAGCGATCAGCTGCCACCAGCAGGGTGAGTTCCAGCCCTCGAAAATCGGACGTCCCGCCACGGGCCAAGGTGCCGATCTTGGATGTGGACGGGGTCCGGGTGAGCAATGTTTGCCGACCGAGGCGCTGAAGCCTGTCGCACACGAGCCGAGCGACGGTGCTCTTGCCGACTCCGCTCTGGCCTTCGAGGGCGACGACGAACCCTGACCGGACACCCATGCACCAAGAGTCACTCCTTCAATACCCTTTGTGAAGGTGGCTCAGGGTTTCGAAGTGTCCATCAGCTGACAGTCCGGAGCGTTCCGGTCACGGCAGCTCGTGGCGGCCTGCTCTGGGTAGGCGGATGACGAGCGTGTCCACGGGAATGCCCAAGCGGCATTCCACATGCGGAGTTGGGCCGGGATCCCCGTTGTCAGTCGCGGGCGGGTGACCACCCGTCGGCGATGAGCCGGGAGGTGTCGCTGGCGTCCTCGTCGTGGAAGAGCATTCCGTCCCGGTCCGCCGCGACGATCCGGTCGACGTAGACCCCGCGGCCCTGGCCGGAGCCGTCGGTGGTGCTGCGCCACCGTAGGTGGCTCGCCTGGTCGGGCAGCTCGACGGTGACCTGCCACCAGACCCGGCCGCCGTAGCCGGTGACCGTGCCGTCGCTGCTCCACCTCCGGTCCCCGTGGTGCAGCAGCATCCGCCCCGGAGCCCAGGTGCGCCCTCCGTCGGTGGAGACCTCGAACCGGGCGGTGTCGAATCGGGGCTCGGTGTCGTACCAGAGGAGGAAGCTCGCCGTCCCGCCCCGCGCCGCCCGGCGCAGCGGTGCGGTGAGCGTGCTCGTCGCGAGGTCGCGCGGGTCGGCCCGCCAGGCCTCGCGCGACCGGGGGCGCACGGGCATCGCCTCGGCGAGGTCGCGCGCGACCGCGCGCCGGGCGACGTTGTTGCTGCCCCAGCCGCGGTCGGGGTGCACCCGGTTGCTGAGCAGGATGACGAACGAGTGGGAGAGCGGGTCGATGACGATGGACGTGCCGGTGAAGCCGGTGTGCCCGAACGCCACGGGCGAGGAGAGCCCCATCATGTACCAGTGCTTGTTCAGCTCGAAGCCGAGCCCGCGGCGGCTCTCCGGATCGGCTGACTCCAGCGGCGCGTTGTAGTTGACCAGCATCGCCCGCACGGTGTCGTCCCGCAGGATTCGTTGCCCGCGGTACGTGCCGCCGTTGAGTAGTGCCTGGCAGAGGACGGCCAGGTCCGCCGCGGTGGAGAAGACTCCGGCGTGCCCGGCGACACCGCCGAGCGACCAGGCGTTCTCGTCGTGCACCTCGCCCCAGACCATGCCGCGCCCGGCGTACGGCTGGTACTCCGTCGCGGCGATCCGCGACCGCCGCTCCGGTCCCGGGTTGTAGCCGGTGCCGGCCATGCCGAGCGGTGTGGTCACGCCGTCGCGGACCAGTTCGGCCAACGGCTGGCCGGTCACCCGCTCCACCAGTACGCCGAGTGTGATCAGGCCGAGGTCGGAGTAGACGTACCGGGTGCCGGGCGGCGCGCTGAGCGGCGTGGCGAGCGTGGCGGCGAACCGCTCGGCCGGTGTCGGGTACCTGCTCCACAGTGCCGTGAACGCGGGCAGACCCGAGGTGTGCGTGAGCAGCATGCGTACGGTGACCGCCTCCTTGCCGCCGGCCGCGAACTCCGGGACGTAGCGGGCGACCGGCGCGTCCAGGTCCACCCGCCCCCGCTCGACCTGCTGCATGGTGACGATCGTGGTGAACAGCTTCGACACCGACGCCAGGTCGAAGATCGTGTCGGGCCGCATCGGGAGTTGCTGGTCGGCGGGGAGTTCCACCCCGACCAGCCCGGGCGGCGGTCCGACGGCGGCGTACCGTACCGCCGTGCCCACGGCGGCGTGCTGCACGATCACACCGTCCTTGGCCGCCAGGACCACGGCACCCGCGTACGTGGGATGGCCGGGGTGGTCCGGGGTCGGCTGCAGGTATGCCGCCAGGTCGGCGGGGATGCGATCCACGTGGTCGGGGAGCAGGCCGACCTCGCCGGCGCTGCCTGGCCGCAGCGTGTCGTCACGGAACCGGATGTCGGCGGGGGTGACCGCCGGCGGTCCGGACTCGGCCGGGGGCGCGGCGGCGGCCACCCCGGTGGCCGGCAGTGCCGCGCACAGGAGGGCCACGGTCAGGCCGACCGCACCGGTGCGGACTTTCCTGCGCTGCATGCGTTGCCTCCTACCAGGTAAGGCCGTGGCCGTAGGGGTAGAGCAGCGTGCCCGCGCCGTCGGCCGTGGGGATCGTGACGGGCAGCCGCCCGCCGGGGGACAACTCGCCGTACAGCGCGCGGACGAGGGTGTCCATGGCCGCCCGGGTGTACGAGTAGGTCGCCAGGTAGGTGGTCACACCCGGCAGGTACGCGATGTCGTACGGGTCCCGGACAGCGACCACCACCACGGGCTTCCCGGTGTCGAGCAGTGCCGCGACGAGGCGCCGCTGGGTGCCGCGTGGGTCCGTGACGTCGGTGTCCCACGCCTTGTTCACGAGCACGACGGTGAGATCGTGCTCCGCTGCCTGGGCGGCCGTCGCGGCGATCAGCGCGTCGGACGGCAGGGTCGCGGGCCGGGCGGTCGTTCGGGCGCCGCGGGCGGTGAACCCGTCGGCGATCGTGGCGACGGGTGCGAAGGCGGCGCTGTTCCAGCCGGTGACCAGCACCGACCGGTCCGTTCGGGTCAGTGGCAGCAGCCCGACGTCGTTGCGGACCGCGGTGAGGGTCGCGTCGGTCACCCGGGTGACGGCGGCGAGGTGCTGGGGCGCCCCGACCGTCCGTACCGCCTCATCCACATCGACCTGCGACGACCGGGCCAGCCCCTGCCGGTACTTCATGGCGAGGATGCGCCGGACCGACTCGTCGATGCGCCGCTCGGTGAGCTCGCCGGTGGCGACGGCCCGCAGCACGGCGTCGCGCGCCAGCCGGAGGTCCGGCGGCATCAGAAGCTGGTCGGCGCCGGCTTTGAGCGCCAGCACGGGCACCCGGTCGTCGCCGTACTTCTTCCGCACCGCGGCCATGTTCAGCGCGTCGGTGACGATGACACCTCGGAAGCCGAGTTCACCGCGCAGCACGCCGGTGAGAATCGTCGGCGACAACGTCGCGGGATCGCCGGACGGGTCGAGCGCGGGCACCACGATGTGGGCGGTCATGATCGATTCGACGCCCGCGTCGATCGCCTGCCGGAACGGCGGTGCGTCGATGCTGTCCCACTCCGCCCGGCTGTGGTCGATCACCGGCAGGCCGGTGTGGCTGTCGTCCTCCGTGTCGCCGTGGCCCGGGAAGTGCTTCGCCACCGCGGTCACGCCGGCGCCGTCCTGGAACCCGGAGACCTGCGCGGCGGTCAGCTCGGCCACCAGGGTGGGGTCGGCGCCGAAGGACCGTACGCCGATCACCGGGTTGCCCGGGTTGACGTTGACGTCGGCGACCGGGGCGTACGGCTGGCGGATGCCGACCGCCCGCAGCTCGCGTCCGGTGATCTCCGCCGCGGTGTAGGCGGCTTCGGGCGACCGTGCGGCGCCCAGGGCCATCGACCCGGGGAACTGGGCGGCTGGGGCCGGCATTCGCAGCACCGCACCCTGTTCCTGGTCGGTGGAGATGAGCAGCGGTACGCGACCTTTCGCGCCGTCACCGAGGGCGGCTCGCTGGAGCCCGTTGGAGAGCGCGGCGATCTGGCGAGGGCTGTCCAGGTTGTGGGACCAGGAGAAGTAGCAGACGCCGCCGAGGTGATACCGGTCGATGACTTCGGCCGGCGTCTCGACGCCGAACGCGGCGCGGTTGGCGGCGCGGTCGGCGGCCGTGGGCTCGGTGGCGTCATCGCCGTAGACGTAGGTGGAGAAGAGTTGGCCGACCTTCTGCGCCAGCGTCATGTGCCGCAGTGTCGAGGTGACCCAGCCGTGCTCGCCGGAGGCGGGCGGACGCGTGGCGGCGGCGGAGGCCTGGACCGGGAGCGGCGCGATGGTGGCCGCCAAGGTGGCCAGGAGAGCGGTGGCGGTGACGAGTCGAGCCTTCATAGATGACGGCCTCTCTGTCCGAATGGCCGAAACTTAGCTACATGCCGCTTAATAGTCAAGAAGGTTGGTTACAGGAATGGGCTCGCGGTCTGCCTCGATCACCGGCATCCTGGCCGGATGGCTTCCTTCATCTCGCACACCAGCGTCGACTGCGCCGATGCGTACGCCCTGTCGTCCTGGTGGCGGGTCGTGCTGGACTACACCGAGGATCCGGACGACCCCAACGAGCCCGGCCACGAAGAGTGCATGATCATCTCTCCGGACGGGCGTCATCGGTTGCTGTTCATCGAGGTGCCGGAGCGCAAGCAGATCAAGAACCGGGTCCACTTCGACCTGCGCCCGCGAGAGGGCACGCGCGACGAGGAACTGGCCCGGCTGATCGGCCTCGGCGCCACCGAGGTCGACGATCGGCGAAACGCCGACGGGACGGGATGGGTGGTGCTGGCCGACCCGGAGGGCAACGAGTTCTGCATCCTCCGCAGCGAAGGCGAGCTTGCCGCTACGCGGACGGGCGGTTGATCCTCAGCGCGGCGTGGGTGGGACCGGGCACGGGGCAACGAGGTTGACGCCACGCGCCCGGGCCGGAATCCAGTTGCGTGATGACCGGTGGGCGTGAGTAGTGTTTGCGCCATGTCGAGCCCTGAGGCATCCAAGGTGGGGACTTTCGGTCACGCCGTCAGTCCCCTGAACCGCTGAGTTCCTAGCCCGCCTCCCAGCAGTCTTTGCTGCACGGGGCATGTGCGCGCACGCCTTGGGGCGCTGGCCGCGGTGACGAGACGTCTCCTCGTTCTCTCTCACCTCGGAGCTCTTGATGCCTCTCCCGCTGTACCTGCTTTCCGTGGCGGTCTTCGCCATGGGCACCTCGGAGTTCATGCTCGCCGGCCTGGTGCCGGACATCGCCACCAGCCTCGACGTGTCCGTCGGGGCCGCCGGGCTCCTGACCTCGGCGTTCGCTGTCGGGATGATCGTCGGCGCGCCGCTGATGGCGGCGCTTGCGCGCCGCTGGCCCGCCCGGGCCAGCCTGCTGGGCTTCGTGCTGGCTTTCGCCGTGGCCCACGTCGTGGGGGCCCTCACCGCGAGTTTCGCGGTTCTGCTTGTCACCCGGGTGATCGCCGCCCTGGCCAACGCGGGCTTCCTGGCGGTGGCGCTGAGCACGGCCGCCACGCTCGTCCCAACTGATCAGAAAGGACGCGCGCTGGCGGTGCTGCTCTCGGGCACGACGGTGGCCACCATCGCTGGAGTTCCCGGCGGTGCCGTACTCGGCACGCTGCTGAGCTGGCGGGCGACCTTCTGGGCGATCGCGCTGCTCTGCCTTCCCGCTGCCTTCGGGGTCGTGAAGGGCATCCCGGCCCGGCTCGGAAAGCACCCTCGGGGTACTCCGGCTGGCTCGTCTCTTCGGCACGAGATCGCCCAGCTCGCCATGCCCGGGCTGCTCCTGGTCATGCTGCTCGGTGCCCTGGTCAACGCTGCCACCTTCGCCACGTTCACCTTCCTGGCACCGATCGTGACCGGCACGGCCGGCCTGGGCAAGCTGTGGGTCTCGGTCGTGCTGGTGCTCTTCGGGGTCGGGTCCTTCGTCGGCGTCACCGTCGCGGGGCGGCTCTCCGATCAGCGTCCTGGCATCGTGATCGCAGTCGGTGGCCCGTTGCTGCTGCTCGGCTGGGTCGCGTTGGCGACCCTGGCTGCCCAGCCGGTGGCGCTTCTGCTCCTCGTGTTCGTGCAGGGCACGCTTTCCTTCGCGTTGGGCAGCACCCTGATCGCCAGGCTGCTCTACGCGGCAGCCGGCGCTCCCACCATGGGAGGGTCGTATGCGACTGCGGCGCTCAACATCGGTGCTGCTGGCGGCCCCGTCGTTGCCGCAGCGACCCTCGGCGCCGATGCTGGCGACCTCGGCCCGGTGTGGGTGAGCGGCCTCCTGGTCGCGGTCGCGTTGCTCATCGCCCTGCCGCTCCGGCGATTCATCACCCCCCACGCCGGTCAGGCGATCCGACGACCCACACGAACGCTCCGTTGAGCGTCGGAGGACGTCGACTGCTCGTCGAGCGCTGTCGAGCTGCGCTACGCGTGCGAGTTCAGCTCGCCGCCCTCGACGAGCCGGGCAAGGTTGGCCAACGCCATGCGCGTGCCGGTCTCGTTGTCGGCAGCCGGGATGCTGTCCGGGACGCCCTCGTGCACGACAAGCACCTCGGTGCCGCCGTCCACGTCAGTGAGCGTGGTGGTCATCGTCATGGTGCCGCGCAGCGCGGGGTCCTCGGTTTCGAACTCGAACGTCTCGACCACCTGCTCGTCCGGCACGAGCCGGAGGAAACGGCCGTGGTAGGTGTCGGTGTGGGACGTCGACTTGCCAACGCCGTCGCCCGTGTCGTAGGTGAGCGAGACGCGGAACGACCCGTTCTCGCGCGCGTCGAAGTGGTGGACGTGGCTGCTCATCCCGGCGGGAACCCGCCACCTGCTGATCGCGTCCGCGTCCACCAGCGCCCGATACACGGCCGCACGCGGAGCCTTGACATGCTGGGCGACGCGGGTCGAATACATGGGCCCAACATAGTTCGTGGTGCCCTCACCCGTAGGTCATCGGCTCCGGCACGGCCCCGGCCGTAGCTCGGGCCACCGTCCGTCTCAGCGCACACAGCGGATCGGCCAGCAGCGCCGAGAAGCCAGCACCGAGCACGATCTGCAAGCGCGCCCCTTCAGGGCCCTTCAGGGCCCTTCAGGGCCCTTCAGGGCCGAGAAGCTGACTTATCCGCAGGGCTCAATCGCCCACGGCGACCCCGCTGATCGATGGAGATCGCAGTGGGGTGCCCGGGCCGGGACACCGTCGCCCCCGTCGTGATCGCCTCGCCGGCGGGCCACGTCGAGCAACTGGTGCAGCGCTTCCCGCGACCGGCCGGCCGCGGCGGCGAGCGCCCCGAGCGGGTCGGCGTGCCCGCGATCGGTCAGGTCCTCGAAGACGGCCAGCAGGTCCGACTCGAAGCCGGCCGCGGTCGCGCCCCGGGCCTGGGCCAGCTCCGCCAGCCGGCCTTCGAGGTAGCGGGTTCCCGGACCTCGGGTGCCGCGTCGTCGGCCAGCCGGACGACGACCTCGTCCGGGCCGGTGATCCCGCCCGACCCGGCACCGGTGCGCCACCGGGCCGTGACCACGCAGCCCTCGTCCTCGCGGAACAGTTCGACGAATGGGCCGGGCCCGAGGTGATCGTGGTTCTCCTGGGACACGTGCTCCGTCCTCTCTGGTGCCTTTCTGGGCATTTGTTGCCTTGACGGCCGGCGTCCACGTGCTGTCGCGGCCCGGTCAGGGGGTCGGAGTCGCGGCGCCGAGGACACTGCCGAAGAAGACCATGACGGTGAAGGCGACCATCGGGCCGACGAAGACGTAGCCCAGGACGAGACCGGCGACCGCCATGCCGTGCCCGGACCGGGTGCCGTCCCGGGTCTCCCGCAGCGCGAGGTGGCCGAGGACGACGGCCAGGATGCAGGGCAGCCCGAACAAGCACCAGCCGCCGAGCACGCCGAGGATCCCGAGCACCAGCGACGCCGTCGCCATGCCCGACGTCAGCACCGGCCGGCTGACGACCCGCTGCACCACCTGCGGGTAGCCGCCGGGCTGATAGGGCACGGCCGACAGCGGCGGATACGGGCCGGGCGGCGCCGACATCGGCGGGTACGCCACCGACGGCACGGACACCGGCGGGTACGGCCCCGGGACGGCGGGGAGCGGCGGCTGCGGGCGGGTGGGCTCGAAGCCGGGCTGCGGGTAGGTCATCGGTCCGGTTCCGTTCTTCCGTCGAGTCTTCCGTCGAGCGTGGTGAGCAGCACACTCACCTCGGTGTGCAGGCGCCGCAGCTCGGCGGCGGTCGGCGCGAGCTCGTAACAGTGGTGGTGCGCGGCGGCCGACAGGGCCGCCCAGGCGAACGCGACCCGGCGGGCCACCCCGGTGCCCGGCCCGAGCCGGCCGCGCAGCATCAGCTGCTTCGCCCGGCCCTGCCGGCACGCGGCCACCGTCGGCTTGACCCGCCGCCAGTAGGCGTCGACGCCGCCCTCGAGCGCGAGCCGGATCAGGCAGGCGCAGGCCCGCGGCCAACACCCGGCGCTGACCGCGGCCGTGCCGAGCGGGCCGGCGCCGCGCAGCAGCTGGTCGGCCGCGGCCAGGCAGCGCCGGGGCGTTGGCGGGGTCACCCGGGCGGTCACGACAGGGCCTCCGCGAGGTGGCGGGCGTCCGCGACCAGGCCCGGCAGGTCCGCCAGGTACGCCCCGTGCACGCCCTCCCGGCACGCCTGGTACGCATCCACCGCCCGTCGCCCGTGCCGGCGGCCCAGGTAACCGAGCACGTCGCCGCCCCGGTCGGCGTCGTCGAACATCGCCAATGCGACCGTGGTGGTGAGCCGCCGGGACGCGGCCACGACGGCCGCCTCGATGTCGTCGTGCGGCACACCCCGGGCCACCCGCCGCCGCCACACGATCCGGTGGCAGGCCGCCTCGATCGCCGAGCGGCACAGCTCCGCCACCACCGGCCCGCGCACCTCGGCGGCGATCTCCTCGTTGCGCGCCAGCGCGTACGCGTCGTCCAGGTAGCGGGTCACCGGGTCGGAACCCGGCCGCAGGGTCACCACCGACCGCTCGGCGCGGGTCACCGCCACGATCCGGGCGGCACCGAGGTCGAGCCGACCGAGCGCGTCCGGCAGCCGGGTGTCGTGGGTGAACACCACCACCTGCCGCCGCTCGGCCAGCTCGGCGAGCACCCGCGCCAGCCCGTCCACCTTGGCCGGGTCCATGCTCTGCACCGGGTCGTCGACCACGATGAACCGGAACGGACTCTCCGGCGCGCAGCCACGCGGCAGGAACGTCGCCAGCCCCAGGGCGTGCATCTCACCCTGGCTCATCACCCCGAGCGCCGTACCGTTGTCGGCGCCGTCCACACTGACCGGGATCACCACCCGCCGCCGGGTATTCGCACCCTCCAGGGTCATCGCGCCCAGCTCGACGTTGCTCTCCTGGCGCAGCTGCGCCCAGATCCGCTGCGAGTGCTCCGCGAACGGCGCCACCCGCTCGTTGCGCAGCTCCGCCCCGGTCGCCCGCAACCACGCCCGCGCCGCCTTCACCCGGGCCAGGGCGCGTTCCCGCTCCGGCAGCGTCCCGGCCGCCGCGACCCAGGCCCACAGCTCACCGGCCGCCGCCTGCCAGCCGGTGTCACGCTCCCGGAGCAGATCCTTCGCGTACGCCTGCGCGGCCCGCGCCGCCGCCAGCACCGCCGGGTACCGCGCGGTCAGGTGGTCGGCCAGCTCCTCCGGCCCGCCCGGCGCCAGCCGCAGCGCCGCCGCGGCGGCGTGCAGGCCGTCGACCGGCACCCCGGCGGTGGTGCCGTCGGGCACCGCCAGGTCGTCGATCAGGTAGTGGGCCCGCTGCAGCAGCGCGGTCAGCCGGGCGGCGGCGGCCTGCGCGGCGAGCGTACGGTCACGCAGCTCCGCCAGGGACGCGGTGGCGGTGGCCCGCCAGTCGCCGTCGAGGCGGCCCGCCGTGCAGACCGGGCACGGCCCGTCACCCCGGTCGTCGTGGTGCTCAATGGCCAGCCGCAGCAGCTCGGCGCTGCGCAGCGACGCCCGCGACCGGCCGCCGTCGTGCCGGCGCGCCTCGCCGGCGGCCTCCCGCAGCTGCCCGGCGAGACTCGTCACCTCGTCGGCGTCGGGCAGCTGCATCGCCACCAGCCGCCGGCACAGCAGCACCGCCTCGTCGGCGGTCGACTCGTCCGGCTCGTCGAGGATCGCCGCCAGCGCCGCCAGGTCCGGACGCTTGTTGTTCAGCAGGTCCGCCGCCCGCCGCGCCCGGTCGTCGTCGATCCCGCTGAACGCGTCGGCCAGGGCGGCGCGCTGGGCGCGTACCTCCTTGATGGCCGCGTCGACGGGCCGCGCGGCGGCCATCAGCCGCCGGTCGGCGTCGGTGATCGCCTCCAGGCCGAGGATCGCGGAGATCGCGTCGAAGAGCTGGCTCTGCGTGCCGGCGGTCAGCCGGCCCAGCTCGGCGGCGGTGAGGAACGGCCGGTACAGCTCCAGCGGCCGGACCAACCCCAGCTCGGCGAGGTCCTTGTGGCTGCCGTGCGCGCTGGTGACACTCATTTCGGCCTCGCCCAGCTCCGCCCCGGCCGGCCACGAGCGGACCACCCGGGTCGGTGTGGCGACCCCGTCGACCCGCAGCTCGACCGCGATCCGGCACGGGTCACCGGCGTGCAGGTTGCGCCACCCGGTCCGCCACACGCTGTTCCGGTCGGCCCAGCGAGCGCTGTCCCCGGTCAAGGCCAGCTCCACCGCCTCGGCGAAGCTGGACTTGCCGGAGCCGTTGCGGCCGACCACCACCGTCAGCCCCGGGCCGGGCTCGACGGCGAGGGTGCGCTCCGGGCCGACGCCGCGGAACCCGGCGACGGTGACCGAGGAGAGCCAGATCGCCTCCCGCGGCTCGTCCGCCGCGGTGCGCTGCGGCGCGAGGACGGTCGGCACGCCAGCGAGCGCCGCGGTCAGGTCGGCCTCCCCGCTGAGCGCGGCGAGGACCACCTCGGCGGTGTCATCGGGTACGCGGTCGGCGGCGAGCCGATCGAAGATCAGCTCGACCAAGGGTTCGGTGCGGTTCATCAGGACCTCCGCGGAATGCGGGTGGGGAGGGCGTGCCTTGCCGGCGGTCCCGGCTCGCGCCGGTCCGCTGGCGGGTGCTACGTGTGCTGTGGAGCTGATGTCGTGGACGGATCGGCGGTCAGACCGCCAGCGCGCCGTGCCAGTCGCGCAGGAACGCCTCGACCAGCTCGTGTGCCCGGGCGTGCACGTCGAACGGCTCCTCGACCCGGCGGCGCGCCATGTGCGCCAGGCTGTCGGCCGCCTCGTTCAGCGGATGGTGGGCATGCGCCTTGACGTGCGCGAACGCCAGGTCCGGGCGCCGCGCGACCAGCTCGGCGAGCCGGACCAGCGTGGGCTGCAGACCCGCGTGCCGGGGGCGCAGGTCGTAGCCGGCGGGCATCGCCCCGGTCTCGCCGCCCTGCCAGCGGTGCAGGTAGTTCAGGGCCGGCAGGCTGTCCACCAGCACCGCCATGCCGGCCGGTGGCGTGTCATACGCGGTGAGCAGGAACTCGACCGCCCGCAGCTCGCTGACCAGCACCCGCGCACAGCCGGTCGGGTCGACCCGGCCGGGATGGCGGCTGCGCAGGCCGTAGTGGCCGTCGCTGGCGACGTACCCGATGCCACCGGCGCGGCCCTTCCAGCTGGCGTCAGTCGCGGCGGTCAGCCGTGCGGATGTGTCCGCCCACCGGCGGACCTGGCCGCGGCCCGGCTGGTGCTGCGGCCAGTCGGGGTGGGTCGGTCCGCCCGCCGATACGGCGGCCAGGTCGGTGCGGCAGGCGAGGTGGTGCCGGGCGGCGAGCTGCTCGGCGGTGTCGAGCAGCTGCGCCGCCGAGCCGAGCTCGTCGTAGTGCGCGGCGGTCAGCGCGAGCCGAACCGCGTCGCCGACGGCGGTGCAGCTTTCGCAGCGCCGAGGCTTCACGTCGTTGCGCAGGGCGAGGGCGCGGTCGTGCAGGGGAGCGGGGAGCCGCTCCAGGGCGCGGTGGAACTCATCGGGACGCACAACGCCTCCTGACGTCTCGTAACCGGAGAAGGGGTGAGCGGGTACCCGGCGCGGTGGCGCGCCTGGTGAGCCACGGCGCCGCTGTGCAGCTGATATCGCAAACGGATCAGGCGGGGGCGATGGTCCAGTTGCCATCCGCGGTGATCTGCACGAGCGCGGGCGCCGACAGCGGGCGTACGCCCGAGTACCCGCCGATCTCGTTGACCAGCAGGCCGCCCTCGCCCGTCTCGAGCGAGTAGGCGTAGACGACGAAGTTGGAGCTGCCCCGACGATGGGTGATCTTGGCGGCGGTGGCGTCGCCACCGAGCACCAGCACGTCATCGCCCTTGCCCGAAGCCTTTCCGGTCGGGAACTTGCTGGCCATCTGGGCGACGGTGCCGATGGTCAGCGTCCACGATCCGCTCGCTTCGATCTCGAACTGCGTGGTCAGCGAACCATCTTCCAGGTTGATCCACCGCTTGCCGCTGTACGAGCCGATCTCGTTGACCAGCAGGCCGTCACCGTCGCTCTTCAGCACCGTGTTGCTCGTGCACTTGCAGGTGAACTTCACGACGGCCAGGTCGGCCAGCTCGGGGATCCGCACCAGATCGTCGCCGCGTCCCTTGATCACCTTCGGCTTCGGGGTGGGTGCGGCGGTGGTGGGTGCCGGTTCCGTCGTCGCAGGGGCAGCCGACGTGGGCGCGGCACTGGTCGGCGCGGCGGTCGTGGGCGCGGCGGTGGTGGGCGCGGCACTGCTCGGGCTGGCCGACGTGGCGGCGATGGACTTCGGCTTTTCGTCGTCGGCCCCGTTGAGCGCGCCGATGACCGCGCCGCCGCAGCAGATAGCGAGGACGAGGGCGGTGCCGCCAACGATCAAAGCTCGGGCGTTGGAGCGCTTGGCGGGAGCGGCCGGGCTGGGCGGGCCGGCGAGCGTGGCGCCCTGGAACTGGCCGGCGGGCGGGGGAGCGCCGGCACCAGGCGGGATCGGCGGCGGCTGCTGCGATAGACCGGCCTGGTGGGCGGGCTGGTCGGGAGGCGTCGGGCTGGTCGGATCGGTCATGACGGTCTCCTCGGTGAACAGGAATTTGGGGACGGGGAAAGGCGGGGCGGGCGGTGGTGCCCGCCCCGGGTCGAGTGGCTGATCAGGTGAGGGAGACCTCGACGCCGCCGGAGAACGGCGAGTCGTGCAGCTCGAGCTTGGCGAGCTTGACCTTCTTCGGGATGTCGAAGACCAGCACCCCGGTCACCTCGTTGCCCGGGTTGATCTCGTTGAACAGGGTCTGCTGGTCCTTGTTGGCGTAGATCGCCGCCCCAGAGTCGGTCGAGTACTCGGTGCCGTCCGCGGCGTACGCCTTCTGGTTGCTGTCGGAGAGCGTCTGCGGCTCCTTGCCGATGTTCTTCACCTTGACCGTGACCAGGCAGAACTGGCCCTGCGCCTTCTCGCCCAGCATGTCGTTGCCGATCTTGGCGACGCCGCACTTGGACGACTTCACCGTGAACTCGAACTTCCCGTCCCGGGCCGGCTGGCCGATCTTCGCGGTCTTCGGCTTGTCGTCGCCCTTGGCGCCGCCGGCGTCGGCCTTGCTGCCGGTGCCCTCGTCGGTGCTGCCGGCGCCGCAGCCCAGCGCGACGAGGCCGGTGGCGATCAGGGCGAGGGTCGTGGTCTTGCGCATCGTTTTCCTCCAACTGTGAACTTGGCGGGGTCAATGAGAGCACCATCAGAGAACGCTGTCAACAAGCATGATGCTTGACGAATGTGACACACTACAAAAGTGCAGGAGACGCCGGCTATGACCGCGGCGGAGGTCGCCCGGCTCAACGGCACGGAAGTACTTGGGGCACGGGCCGACGAGCGGCTCGGCCAGGAGATCGGGCTCGCTACCGGGGACGTCGTGGTGCCGATGAACGCCCGGCAGTTCACCGCCCCAGGTCGTCACGTCGGCATGACCCTTGGTTGGGGTGGTGGGGCCGGGGGGTGGCGAGGCAGGCGAGGCGGCAGTGCCGCCGAAGCCCATGTCGGTGCCGACAACAAGAGGGGGAGACGGTCGACAAGTGACTGGCAACTGACAGTGTCCGCTCGGGTGCGGATGGGACATTGCATGGCAGGAACTCCTGAGGGAGGCGTCCATGCCGGCAGATTCCTGGCACTCTCACCTGACGCCCGCTCACCGGTGCGCCCCGCGTACCGAGCAGCCGCGACCCGACCCGGGCACGCCGCTGGTGCTCGGCCTCGCGGCCCTGCCTACCAGGGACCGCTGCGCAGACAGCCTGTCCGGGCCTACGTGGTGACCATGGGGGCCTCAGCTCAGCAGGCGATTCAGGCGGCCTACGCGCTGTTGGCGACCTGTCGGCGCCCCCAGGTGAGCCGGTCGCCAGAAATCTGGGCGCCGCGGCTCGCACAGGCGGTGGAGCTGGCGCGAAGCGTCGGCGCGCAGCAGCATCAGCAGGAGCCACTGACGCTGCTGCTCCGCATTCTGGCGACCCGGAGATCGATGTCGGGCTCGCCGAGCGAACCCGACGTGACCGCACCCTGTTTGTTCACGATCATCGAGGTGCTGGGCGATCAGGACGTACCAAGCACCCTGGACGCCGAGGTGGCGGCCGAACTCACGTCGACGGCTCGTCATCTGGGGGATGGTGCCCTCACTGACGTCGACCCCGCCTACGTCGCCGCGATGGGTCTCATCGCCGTCAAGCTCTCCGACGTGAATAATGCGCCCCTGGTTGCGCAGTTGGTTCACATCGTTCGGCGCTGGGACCAGACGCGGCGCGAGGCGCATTGGACGGGGTGTGTCACTCTCCTCACCCTGCACGGCCAGACGTTGGCAGCCTCCGGGCGACCCGATGAGGCGATCCCGGTGCTGGAGGAAGCCGTCGGAGTGCTCCGGCCGCGGGTGAGGATGTGGAGCGAGGACCCCGGTGACCTGCTCGCCCTTGCCATCAGAGAGCTGGCAGAAGCCTACCGACTGGTTGGGCGGCACTCAGCGGCAGAGGATCTGCTGTCCGGGCCGGGTTCAGAGGGTCTGTCGGAGGCGATGAAGGCCTTCGGGCCGACGACGCCAGAGGAGCTTGGGAACCGGGCCGATGATCTGATGGCCCGTGCCGAAGACGTACTTCGGCGAGGCGAGGCGGCCCAGGCCGCCGACCTGGCGGGTGACGCATTGCGGGCCCGCTACCAGTCTCGAGATGCGCGGCGCATACAGCAGGGCCACTACCGGTACGCGGATTTCCTTGTTCGTCACGAGCCGTTCGCCCCAGCCGTGCTGGCACACCTGGTCGCGTCGTGTGTGCTCGCCGGACTGCTGGACGAGCCGGTCAGGATCTCCGCCGTCGGCGCGGCATTGAAGTGGCAGGCAGGGTGGCACGACATTGGCACGGTGAAGCGCCTGAGCGAACGGGTCGACGGCCTCGCCGGTGTGCGGTTCGGCCAGATCATGGCGGAAATCCAGCTGAGCCAGCAGGTTCTGAATCAGGTACTTCGGATGGCGGTGCAGTCTGAACGGGACGCGCTTGAGGAGTTCGCGGGGTACCGGGTGATGTGGGACCCGGTGTTGGCGGCGATCATGCTGGCTCGGCAGGGGGACGCGGAAATGGCGTCCCGCGTGCGCGAGTATCTCCGGCGGTACGAGGGGACCGTCAACTGGCGCGCCCTGGCTGCGGGTCTTGCCCTCGTGCTCGACGATCGGGAAGACGACGCGTGGAACTGCGGACTCGACGGAATCGACGAGGTCTTGCTGGGCCGCTGTGTGAACGTGGTACATCGGCGGATCCACATCCCCTCTCAGCTGGCTGTCGCCATGCCGATCGCCGGCGTGTTCGGTCTGGTCTTCCGCGCGATGAAGGGTTCGCTGGAGCGGCCGGAGGATCTCGCTCCACGTCTCGCGCAGATCGAGATGTCCGGCCAGTGGGAGGGATTGGTTCCCCTGCTGCTGCGCCTTGTGGACGGTGAACGGGACCGTCGAATGGCGGTGTCCACGCCGTCACACGTCCGATCGGTCATCGACATGCTGCTCGATGCCGCAGCCCTGTCGTAGCCCGCAGTGCGGCGGCTTCCCTGCTAATTACCGCGCCGTCCGGTCCGGCCGTGCCGGATCGCCGCCGCCTTGCTGCGCCACGCGATGGAGCGGAGCAGAACGAGCGCGGCAGCGAGCTTGCGCCGTTGCGGTTCGCAGGTCCCGTACGGTAGGCGCGCGATAAGTGCGCGCGCTTCCCGTACCAGCTCCCACGCGGCCGATTCTCGGCCAGCCCGCATGGCCTCCAGAAGTCTCGTCAGGTCGGCGTCCAGGCGAGAGCGGATCTCGCCCTCATTGGTGGGCAGCGGCCTACGCGCGGCCGGGTTGCCCAGCGGACTGCGGGTAGGGCGTAGGTCCCACGTCAGTCCGCCGGACGTCAGGCGAACACGCCGCGATTTCATGGCGTTCCTTTCAAGTCATAGGTAGCGGATCGGGCCGCACGTTGGTTGCCCGATGCGGCGAAGGCGCGCCGTTGCGGCATCTGCGCTGGCTGGCATCAATGAGAACGCCGTCCGACAGCGCCGTCAACAAACATCATGCTTGACAGGTGTGACACACTGCGAAGGTGCAGGAGACACCGACCATCACGGCGGCGGAGATCGCCCGGCTTGCCGGGGTCGGTCGCGCCGCGGTCAGCAACTGGCGCAAGCGACACGTCGACTTCCCCGCCCCGGTGGGCGGCACCGCGGTCAGCCCGGAGTTCGACCTGACCCAGGTCGAGCAGTGGCTCCGTGCCCAGGGCAAGCTCCCCGAGCTGGCCACCGCCGAGCGGCTGTGGCGCCGCCTCGCCGCGGCCAGCGAATCCCCGGCCGCCGGCCTCGCCGTCGTCGGCGCACTGCTGCTGGCCCGGCAACGCGGCCAACGCCCCCGCCGACCAGCCGACCCGCACCTGAAACCGCTACTGCCCGACATCGACGCGCTCGTCGACGAACTCGGCCCGCAGGGCGCCTTCGACGAGCTGTGGCAACGCTTCTCCGCACCCGGCCCGGGCCGCCCGTTCGCCACCCCCGACGACCTCGCCGACCTCATGGTCGGGATCGCCGGCGTCGGCGGCGGCTCCGTCCTCGACCCGGCCACCGGCTCCGGCGCAATCCTGCGGGCCGCCGTCCGCGCCGGCTGCACCTCGGCGTACGGGCAGGAGCTCGACGAGGACCTCGCCCGACTCGCCGGGCTGTGGCTCGCCCTACGCGAGGTGCAGGGGGAGGTCAGCACCGGCGACTCGCTGCGCGCCGACGCGTTCCCCGGCCGCACCTTCGACGCCGTCGTCTGCCACCCACCGTTCGGCGCCACGAATTGGGGCGACGACGAACTCGGGCAGGACCCACGCTGGATCGTCGGCACCACCCCCCGTACCGAGCCGGAACTCGCCTGGGCCCAGCACGCCCTGGCCCACCTGCGGATCGGCGGGCACGCCGTACTGCTGATGCCGCCCACCGTGGCCAGCCGCCGCGCCGGCCGACGCATCCGCGCCGAGCTGCTGCGCCGCGGAGCCCTGCGCGCGGTCATCGCGCTCCCACCCGGGGCAGCCGCGCCGCACGGCGTACCGCTGCACCTGTGGGTGCTGCGCCGGTCCGCGGCCGACGCGCCGCCACCGGCGCGGGCGCTGCTGGTCGACGCCGCCGGCGGCGACCTCGCCGAGACCTATACGCGCGTCCTCGCGGTCTGGCGAGACTTCACCGCCACCCCTGACGGCGAAATCGAGGAGGCCGGCTTCGCCCGCGCGGTCCCGGTGATCGAGCTACTCGACGAGGAGGTCGACCTCACCCCCGCGCGCCGCCAACCCGCCGTCGAGGGGAAGGCGACCGGAGAGCATCTGGTACGCACCAGAGAGCGGCTGGCCGCCATCGTCGCTGATCTGCCGGCGCTGATGCCGCAGGTCGCGCCCGCGCCCGAGGGGCCGGACGGGGCGTTCCTGTCGGTGGGTGAGCTGGCCCGGGCCGGCGCGCTGCAACTGATCGGCCCGATCCGCGCCGGGTCAGCCGAGGGCGGCGAGTCGTCAGCGGGCGGGCCGCCGGTACTGACCGTGCAGGACGTGCTGAGCGGCGAGGCACCATCCAGCCGGGACGACGGCCGGCTCGGGCAGGAGATTCGGCTCGCGGTCGGGGACGTGGTGGTGCCGATGATCGCCCGGCAGCTCACCGCCCGGGTGGTGACGACCGAGGGGGTGCTGCTCGGGCGCAACCTCTATCTGCTGCGGCCCAACCCAGCGGCGCTGGACTCATGGTTCCTCGCCGGGCAGCTGCGGACGTCGGCGAACGAGAAGCAGGCGTCGAGCCTGTCCGGGACGCTGCGCTTCGACATCCGGCGCGCGCAGGTGCGGCGGCTCTCGCTCGACGAGCAGCGGGCGCACGGTGAGGCGTTTCGGCGGCTGGACAGGTTTGAGTCGGCTATCCGACAGACCGCAGCGCTCGCGGCGGAGCTCGTCCAACTGGCAGCCGACGGGCTGGCCCGCGGCGTAGTGAGTCCAAAGAGCAGCTGAGTACGCGGCTTCTGCCTGCACCCTAAAGCCGGATCGTTGCCGTTTTGGCAGGAGAACCCCTGGTCCGTGCCTATTGCGCCGACAGGGATGCTGGGTTTCTCCGTCCTTGGGACGTAGTCCAGGGGTGACTCGCACGTGGACTGAGCTCCCGGCTTTCCCTGCCGAGCGACTGACGTTCCGGTTGATCAATTCCTCCAACCGGACGACTGCAGCCCGGCATCTGACGGGCCATACTCCACGGACGGGATCGCGAGGAGCGCTCAGAAAGTGGGGTACAGAGCGGGTCCAGTGCACGGGACCGTGCCGCCCGAGTGGGTGGCCGGTATCGGTTGCTGATTGACGTTTCGCGGACCGGGTAGCGAGCGAGGGGCGTTGAGGGTGACGGGGACAAACGATTGGGTGGCGGGTAGGTTCCGCCTGCAGAGTGCCATCGGTAAGGGCAACATGGGCGAGGTCCATCGTGCCGAGGACATGTCCGTGCCGGACGGCTCGGCCGACCGGGTCGTCGCGCTCAAGCTGATCCTGCGCAGCCGGTCCGGTGCCATCATCGACACCTCCGCCGACAGCAAGGCGAGGCAGCGGTTCGAGCGCGAGATGCGCATCATGGGCCAGCTCGATCACCCCAACCTTCCGCGCATCATCGCCGGCGCTGCCGACGTCGACGAGCTGCCCTACATCGCGATGGAGCTCCTCGACGGCGAGACCCTGCGGGATCTGGTCTCCGAGCACCCGCAGCTGCCCATCTCCTGGGCCGCCGCCATCGGGGCGCAGATCGCCGCCGGCCTCTCGGCCGCGCACGCCGCGAAGATTGTCCACCGGGACCTGAAGCCGTCCAACGTGATGCTGCTTCGCACCGGGGCCATCAAGGTCCTCGACTTCGGCATGGGCCGGATAGTCGACGACAGCGACGCCGGCAGGGTGACGAGCACCGGCGTCACGGTCGGCACCGCCCGCTACATGGCCCCGGAGCAGTTCCTCGCCGCGGCGGTGACCCAGGCGGCCGACCTGTACGCGCTGGGCTGCGTGCTGTTCGAGCTGCTCACCGGTGTGCCGCCGTTCCTCAGCGAGTCCGCCCACGAGCTGGGCCAGAAGCACCGCGAAGAGCCCGTCCCGTCGATCCGGCTGCTGCGTTCGGACGTACCGGGCGACGTGGCGCGGTTGATCGAACGCCTGCTCGCCAAGGACCCGGCCGACCGCCCGGCCGACGCCGTCGAGGTCCGTGACGCCCTCCTGCCCCACGCCAAGGGTGCCGACAAGGTCTCGGGGTGGGAGGCGTTCGACCCCGTGCGGTACGTGGCGGACACGGGTGGCGTCGCCAGCGTCCCGGCGACGCCCGCCCGACCCGCCGGCGGCGCGTCGGCGGAGTCGGCTCTCGCGGGGATGGACGTCTTCGGCGTGCACGCGCAGCTCATCAGGGACTATCGGGCGTTCACCGAGGGCGGCACGATCATTCGGGACGACCGGATCGCCGCGTTCGTCGAGGACGATCTGGACGCCAAGTCGCAGTGGCCCGACCCGTGGGTCTCGCTCAACCCGTTCTTCGCCTCGGGCGGCTCTGTCCTCGAGCTCGTCAGCCAGGGCCTGCTGCACGAGGAGTGCGCCCGGATCTTCCAGGCGCGAAAGACCGAGGGCGGCAGGTCCTGCGACGGTCGCCCGCTGACGCTGCACCAGCACCAGCGGGAGGCGATCGAGAAGGCGCAGTCCGGCACGTCCTATGTGCTGACCACCGGCACCGGCTCCGGCAAGTCGCTGTCGTACATCGTGCCGATCGTCGACCGGGTGCTCAAGGCCCGCCAGCAGGAGGGGCCCAAGGCGACCAAGCGGGTCCGGGCGATCATCGTCTACCCGATGAACGCGCTGGCCAACAGCCAGCTCAAGGAGCTAGACAAGTACCTTCAGGACGGCTACGGGCCGGGCCGCGAGCCGGTCACCTACGCCCGGTACACCGGCCAGGAGAGCGACGAGCGGCGCAAGGAGATCCGAGACAGCCCGCCGGACATCCTGCTCACCAACTACGTGATGCTGGAACTGATGCTCACCCGCCCGGACGACCGGCGGTCGCTGGTCAGGATGGCCAAGGGGCTGGAGTTCCTCGTCTTCGACGAGCTGCACACCTACCGGGGCCGGCAGGGCGCCGACGTGGCGCTGCTGATCCGCCGGGTGCGCGAAGCCTGCCAGGCGGAGCAGCTCCAGTGCATCGGCACGTCCGCCACCATCTCTAGTGAAGGCACGATTGACGACCAGCGCGCCGTCGTCGCGCGGGTGGCCAGCACCCTGTTCGGCACCGAGGTCACGCCCGAGAACGTCATCGGCGAGACCCTGGTCCGGGCCACCGCGCCGGCCCCGGATGCCGTACCCGTCGAGCGGTTGCGTGCGCCCGGCGCGCCGCGCGCGTATGACGACCTGGTGAACGACCCGCTGGCCCGGTGGATCGAGACCCGATTCGGCCTCGCCGAGGACCCTACCGGGCGCCTCGTCCGGCAGCGGCCCGCAAAGATCGAGCGCGCCGCCGCCGAGCTGGCCGAGGCCACGGGGCTCACCGAGTTCGTGTGCGTCAAGGCCATCCGGGACACCCTCAAGGCCGGCTCGGAGGCACGGCACCCGGTCACCGAGCGGCCCTTGTTCGCCTTCCGGCTGCACCAGTTCCTCTCCAAGGGCGACACGGTCTACGTGACGCTGGAGGACCCCCTCACCCGCCACCACACCCGCGACTACCAGCTCGTGCTGCCCGGCCCGGAGCGCAAGATCCTGCTGCCCGTCGCGTTCTGCCGCGAGTGCGGCCAGGAATACCTGACGGTCTTCCGCAGCGAGCGGGACGGCGCCGTCGTCTACGAGCCGCGCCGGGACACCATCGCCACCGGAGGACGTGCCGGCGACGGCTACCTTTACATCGACACCGCCCGGCCATGGCCGACGACGGTGGAACGGGCGATCGAGGAGCGCCGCCTGCCGGAGTCGTGGCTGGAGTCCGACGACAGCGGCCAGGAGACGGTGCGTAGCTCCTACCGGGACCGGCTGCCGACCGCCGTCACCGTCGACCCTCAGGGCCGCGAGGGCCGCGGCGAGTTGGCCGTCGCGTTCGTCCCCTCGCCGTTCCTGTTCTGCCTGCACTGCGGCGTCAGCTACGAGCAGATTCGGGGCAAGGACTTCGCGAAGCTGGCCACCCTTGACCAGGAGGGCCGGTCCTCGGCGACCTCGCTGGTCTCCGCGTCGATTGTGCAGTCGCTGCTCAGCGCGCCCGCCGAGGCGCTGGACGAGAAAGCCCGCAAGCTGCTGACGTTCGTCGACAACCGGCAGGACGCCTCGCTCCAGGCCGGGCACTTCAACGACTTCGTGCAGATCACCCAGCTACGCGGCGCGCTCTACCAGGCGGCCGTCGAGGCCGGCGAGGACGGCATCACCCACGAGGAACTGGCCGCCCAGGTGACGGCGGCGCTCAAGCTGCGGCCCGGCGACTACGCGCGCGGCGACAACCTGCCGCCGCTGATGATGAGGAACGCCAGCAAGACGCTGCGGGACGTCGTCGCATACCGCCTCTATCTGGATCTGGAACGCGGTTGGCGGATCACCATGCCCAACCTGGAGCAGACCGGGCTGCTCATGATCGACTACCCCGACCTCAACTGGATCGCCCGCGACCAGGACCGGTGGAGCGGGACCGACAATCGGCTGCGTGACGCCGAGCCTGACCAGCGGGCCGAGATCATGCGGGTGCTGCTCAACGAGATGCGCCGCTCGCTCGCCATCGACGTGCAGTACTTCCGCGACGACTTCGACTCCCTGCAACGGGCCAGCGAAGAGCGGCTGATCGACCCGTGGGTGCTGTCTGCCAGCGACCGACCGAAGGTCGGCACCGCGTACCCGCAGGGGTCGAAGCCGGGGCTGGACCGCTCCGGGCTGTTCCTGTCCGGGCGCGGCAAGTTCGGCAAGTACCTGCGGCGGGCGCACTTCGGCACCGCCCTGACGTTCGACGACGCCCAGCGGATGATCGTGGAACTGCTCAAGGTGCTCAGCGACGGCGGCCAGGTCACCGAGGTCGCCGAGGCGCCGCAGCGCCCGGGGCGCTTCCGGCGGGTCGCCGGGGCACCGCTCACCGGCTACCGGGTGTCCGCCGCCGCGCTGGTCTGGCGGGCCGGCCGGGGCGAGACCGGCACCCACGACCCGCTGACCCGCACGTACGCCAGCGGCGACGGCCCCCGGGTGAACACCTTCTTCCGGGACCTCTACCGCAGCGCCGCCGGCACCCTGGCCGGGCTCACCGCCCGCGAGCACACCGCCCAGGTCGACCCGGCCGAACGCGAGCGGCGCGAGGAGGCGTTCCGCAAGGCGGAGCTGCGGCTGCTCTACTGCTCGCCCACCATGGAACTGGGCGTCGACATCTCGGAGCTCAACGCCGTGATGATGCGCAACGTCCCGCCCACCCCGGCCAACTACGCGCAGCGTAGCGGCCGGGCGGGGCGCTCGGGGCAGCCGGCGCTGGTGACGACCTACTGCGCCACCGGCAACAGCCACGACCAGTACTACTTCCGCCGCTCAGAGCGGATGGTCGCCGGCGCGGTCGCCGCGCCGCGCCTCGACCTGGCCAACGAGGACCTGGTGCGCTCGCACGTGCAGGCGATCTGGCTGGCGGAATCCGGCATCAAGCTGGGCCGCACCATTCCGGAGACCATCGACATCAGCTACCCGGAGGACTCCCGCCTGCCGAACCCGGCCCTGCCGCTGCACGACCACATCACCGCCGCGCTGCACGACGGCGACTCGCGGGAAAGAACGGCCCGAGCCGCCCGCCGGGTGTTCGCCGGGCTGCTGCCCGAGTACGCGCAGTCGAGCTGGTGGGACGACCGGTGGATCGAGGACACCGTCCGGACCACACCCGACCGCTTCGACCGGGCCTTCGACCGGTGGCGGGACCTGTTCCGAGCGGCGCTGGTCGACCAGGCCGAGCAGAACCGGCGCGTGCTCGACCACACCCTGTCCGAACGGGACCGCAACATCGCCGTGGGCCGCCGCAAGGAGGCCGAGACCCAGCTCAACCTGCTCAAGAACGAGAGCGTCGACAGCAAGTCGGTGCTGTCGGACTTCAACCCGTACCGCTACCTGGCCAGCGAGGGCTTCCTGCCCGGCTACTCCTTCCCCCGGCTGCCGCTGGCCGCGTACGTGCCGACGACCGGGCGCAGGTTCGGCGACGGCGACTACCTCCAGCGCCCGCGGTTCCTCGCCATCCGGGAATTCGGCCCCGGCGCGCTCATCTACCACGAGGGCGCGCGCTACCAGGTCACCCGGATCCAGCTGCCGCCGGACGCGGCAGGCGACGTCACCACCAGCGCGGCGCGCCGGTGCGCCCAGTGCGGCTACCACCATGACGCCCGGCACAAGGCCGACCGCTGTCAGATGTGCGACGTGCCACTGGGGGAGGAGACCACCGGGCTGCTGCACCTGCACACCGTCTACACCCGGCGCCGAGAGCGCATCTCCTCCGACGAGGAGGAGCGGCGCCGCGCCGGGTTCCGGCTGGTCACCTCGTACCGGTTCCATGACCACGGCGCCCGGCCCGGCCGCCGCGACGCCATCGTCGCCGACGACACCGGCGGGCTGGCCACCCTGTCGTACGGCGACTCGGCGACCGTGCGCATCAGCAACGTCGGGCGGGTCCGGGCGAAGCCCGACGAGCCGGACGGCTTCTGGCTCGACCCGGCCGACGGGCGCTGGATGAACGAGCGCGACGCCGGCGAGGCGGCCGGCGACTCCAGCGAGATGCCGGTCGTCGACGCCGACGGCAACGAGAAGCGCCGCAAGAAGCGCGTCATCCCGTACGTGGAGGACCGGCGCAACATCCTCGTCCTCAAGCTCGACGAGCCGCTGGACGAACCGGTCGCGCTGTCGCTGATGTACGCCCTGGAACGCGGCATCGAGGCAGCGTTCGAGCTGGAGGACTCGGAGCTGACCACCGAGCTCCTGCCGCCGGCGCAGGGTCCGCGCAGCCGGATGCTCTTCACCGAGGCGGCCGAGGGCGGGGCTGGCGTGCTGCGTCTGATGCAGTCCGATCCGCGCGCCCTCGCCCGGGCCGCCGCCGAGGCCCTCGCGATCTGCCACTTCACGCCCGACGGCACCGACCTCGGCGGCCCGGACAGCGACGACAAGGACCGGCGCTGCGCCATGGGCTGCTACGACTGCCTGCTCACCTACGGCAACCAGCTCAACCACCGGTTCATCGACCGGCACCTGGTGCGCGACCTGCTGCTGCGCTTCGCCGCCGCCACGGCCGCCCCCACCGGCCAGGGCGAGTCCCGCACGGAGCAGCTCCAGCGGCTGAGCGAGCAGTCGGACACCGCGCTGGAGAAGAAACTCATCACCTGGCTCAAGGAGCGCGGCCTGCGCCTGCCCGACGAGGCGCAAACCCTTGTCACCGAGGCGCTGGCCCAACCCGACTACGTCTACCGGCTGCCCGGCGTCCCGGTCGCTGTCTTCGTGGACGGCCCCGTGCACGACCACGAGACGGTCGCCCAGCGCGACCGCGACGCCGAGGAACGGCTGCACGACGCGGGCTGGGAAGTCATCCGCTTCCCGCACGACGCCGACTGGGCGGCCATCGTCGCGAAGCACCAGGACTGCTTCGGCACCAGCGCCACCCGCTGACCCCAACAGCACCAGCACACACAACCGAACACCACGACGCGCGAGGACCCCCTCATGACCACCCCCTTCAGCGCCGGCACGCTGGTCTCCGCCCGAGGCCGCGACTGGGTCGTACTGCCCGAGAGCGCCCCCGACATGCTCGTGCTCCGCCCCCTCGGCGGCGCGGACGACGACATCGCGGCCGTCTTCCCCGCCTTCGAGACCGTCAAGAGCGCCGAATTCGCACACCCGTCGCCCGCCGACCTCGGCGACGCCCAGGCCGCCGGTCTGCTCCGGTCCGCGCTGCGGATTAGCTTCCGCTCCGGTGCCGGCCCGTTCCGCTCGCTCGCCGGGATCGCCGTCGAGCCGCGCGCGTACCAGCTCGTGCCGCTGATGATGGCGCTGCGCCAGCAGACCGTCCGCATGCTCATCTCCGACGACGTCGGCATCGGCAAGACCGTCGAGGCCGGCCTCATCGCCAGCGAACTGCTTGCCCAGGGCAGCGCCCGCGGCCTGGCCGTGCTCTGCTCGCCCGCGCTGGCCGAGCAGTGGCAGGAGGAGCTGCGCACCAAGTTCGGCCTCGACGCCGAACTGGTCCTCGCCTCCACCGTCTCCCGCCTGGAACGGGGCCTGGACCTCGGGCAGTCCCTGTTCGACCGGCACCCGTACGTCATCGTCTCCACCGACTTCATCAAGTCGACCCGGCACCGCGACGACTTCGTCCGGCACTGCCCCGACCTGGTCATCGTCGACGAGGCGCACACCTGCGTGGCCGCCGACGACACCACCTCCACCCAGAACCAGCTCCGCTTCGAGTTGCTCCAGCGCGTTGCCGCCGACGCCGAGCGGCACCTGCTGCTGGTCACGGCGACCCCCCACAGCGGCAAGGAGAACGCCTTCCGCAACCTGCTCGGCCTCCTCAAGCCGGAGCTGGCCACCGTCGACCTCGCCTCGGACGCCGGCCGCCGGGCGCTCGCCCAGTACTTCGTGCACCGCAAGCGCGCCGACGTCCGCCAATATCTCACCCGCGAGGACGGGCTAGCCGACGACAGCCTCGCCGAGGAGACAGCGTTCCCCGCCGACCGGCACTTCAAGGACGAGACGTACAAGCTCTCCCCGGCGTACCGGGCGCTGCTCGACGACGCCATCGCGTATGCCAGCGAGCGGGTGACCGCCGCGGACCGCCGCGGCCGGCGGGAGGCCCGCATCGCCTGGTGGTCGGCGATCGCCCTGCTGCGCTCCCTGGTCTCCTCGCCGCGCGCCGCCGCCCAGACCCTGCGCACCCGTTCGGCGACCGCGGCGGCCGCCACCGCCGAGGAGGCCGACCGGCTCGGCGCGCCGCTGACCAGCGACTTCTCCGACTCCGATGCCCTCGAAGGCCTCGACGCCGCCCCCGGCGCGGAGGCCGCCGAGGTCGAGCACGCCGGGGCGCGGCTGGCCGAGCTGGCCGACCGGGCCGCCGCGCTGGAGGGCCCGACCGAGGACAAGAAGCTCGCCGCCCTCGTCACCCACCTCAAGGCGCTGCTCAAGGGCGGCTACCACCCGATCGTCTTCTGCCGCTACATCCCCACCGCCGAGTACGTCGCCGAACACCTCGACGGCAAGCTCGGCAAGAAGACGATCGTCCGCGCCGTGACCGGCACCCTCTCGCCGCAGCAGCGCATCGAACGCATCGAGGAACTGGCCCGCGACGCCGGCGACGACCCCGCCGCCCGGCGCGTCCTCGTCGCGACGGACTGCCTCTCCGAGGGCGTGAACCTCCAGCACCACTTCGACGCCGTCGTCCACTACGACCTCGCCTGGAACCCCACCCGCCATGACCAGCGGGAGGGCCGCGTCGACCGGTACGGCCAGAAGCGCAACGTCGTACGGGTCATCACCCTCTACGGCAGCGACAACGGCATCGACGGCAAGGTCCTCGACGTCCTCATCCGCAAGCACCGCCAGATCCGCAAGGACCTCGGCATCTCCGTTTCCGTGCCCGACGCCGCCTCCTCGGGGGTGACCGACGCGATCGTCGAGTGGCTGCTGGTGCGCGGCCGGGACGGCGAGCAGGCCAGCCTTTTCGACGTCGACGAGTACCGCGCCATCGACAAGAAGGCCGCCGCCCTGGCCGCCGACTGGCAGTCCGCCGCCGAGCGGGAGAAGACGTCCCGATCCCGGTTCGCCCAGCACTCGATCCGCCCGGAGGAGGTGGCCCGCGAGGTAGCCGCCGTCCGCGACACGCTCGGCCGCGCGCAGGAGATCCGTTCCTTCGTACGCCAGTCGCTGCGCGCCCTCGACGGCGTCCTGCGCGATGACCCGGCCCGGCCCGGCGACTTCACCGCCGAGCTGAGTGGCACGCCCGCCGGCTTGCGCGACGCCCTCGCCCCCGTCCTCGGCGGCGACGCCGTCGAGACCGGCCGTCCCGTACCGTTCCGGGCGACAGCGGCCGTCGACCGCCGCGAGGCCGCCCTGGTCCGCACCGACCCGGCGGTGGTGGCGCTCGCCGGGTACGTCCTCAACGCCGCCCTCGACGAGCAGGCCCCCGGCCCGCGCCCGGCCCGCCGCTGCGGCGTCATCCGCACCCGGGCCGTCGCCACCCGCACCACCCTGCTCGTCGTCCGCTACCGCTTCCACCTCACCCTGCCGTCCCGCACCGGGATGCGGCAGCTCGTCGCCGAGGACGCCCGGCTGCTTGCCTTCCAGGGCGCGCCCGGCAACGCCCGCTGGCTGGCCGCCGAGGACGCACTGGCGCTGCTCGACGCCACCGCCGACGCCAACACTGACCCCGGCTTCGGCGAACGCACGATGGAGCGCGTCCTCGACGACCTGCCCGCCGTCGACGACCACCTCCGGGCGTACGGGGAGGAGCTGGCTGCCGATCTGCTCACCTCCCACCGCCGGGTGCGTAGCGCCTCCGGCGAGATCGTCCGGGGCCTCACCGTCACCGTCCAGGACCGCGCCGACGTCCTCGGCGCGTACGTCTACCTGCCCCTTCCCGCCGCCGCCACCCCCACCGCCGCCGGAGGCACCGCCTGATGTCCGCCACCGCCCGCAACCAGGTCTTCACCGCCGTCCACACCATCGGCGGGTTGCTCCCCGCCGACATGCTGGTCCGCATCGCCGAGGGCCGGGACGTCAGCGGCTGCAAGCCCGCCGACTACCGGGTGGTCGGCGCCCGCTCGGTCCGCGACGACGCCGAACGCCACTGGGACTACCTCAAGGCGGTGTGGAAGGACCTGCGCGACAAACTCCCCGCCGCCCCGGAGGCCGACACCCCCGCCGACCCGACCGGCCTGGCCGTCACCCAGTGGCTCGAACCGCTCTTCACCGAGCTCGGGTTCGGCCGGCTGACCACGCTCGGGGCAACCGGCATCACCTCGGACGACGGCGGCAAGACCTTTCCGATCAGCCACCGCTGGAACCACGTCCCGGTGCACCTGGCCGCCTGGAACGCCACGCTGGACAAGCGCCCGGCCGGCGGCGGCGTGCCGCCGCAGTCGCTGGTGCAGGAGTGCCTGAACCGCTCGGAGGCGCACCTGTGGGGCGTCCTCACCAACGGCCGGCAGCTCCGGCTGCTGCGCGACTCCAACGCCCTCGCCACCGCCTCGTACGTCGAGTTCGACCTGGAGGCGATCTTCGACGGCGAGCTTTTCAGCGAGTTCGTCCTGCTGTACCGGCTCCTGCACGTCTCCCGCTTCGAGGTGGGGGAGGAGGCGGCCCCGTCGACCTGCTGGCTGGAGAAGTGGCGCACCGAGGCGATCGCCGCCGGCACCCGCGCACTCGACCAGCTCCGCAAGGGTGTGCAGGACGCGATCACCGCGCTCGGCACCGGCTTCCTGCGCCACCCCGACAACGGCGCGCTGCGGGAGAACGTCGACCCGCAGGCCCTGCACAACGCCCTGCTGCGCCTCGTCTACCGGCTGCTCTTCCTTTTCGTCGCCGAGGACCGCGACGCGCTGCACCACCCCGACGCCGACCAGAAGGCCCGCGAACGGTACGCCGCCTACCTCTCGTCCGCCCGCCTACGGACGCAGGCACGCCGCCGCCGAGGCACCACGCACAACGACCTCTACCAGGCGCTGCGGATCGTCCTGGACGCGCTCGGCAACGAGAACGGCCGCCCGGAACTGGGCCTGCCCGGCCTCGGCGGACTCTTCGACCACGACCCGGTTACGGATGAGCCGCTGAAGGGCCTGTCGTTGTCCAACGAGTACCTGCTGACGGCCGTCCGGCACCTGTCGCAGGTGCGGGACGCCAGCACCCGCCGGTGGCGGTCGGTCGACTACCGCAACTTGGACGCCGAGGAGCTGGGCTCGATCTACGAGTCCCTGCTGGAGCTGGTGCCGAAGCACAGCGCGGTGGACCGCACCTTCGAGCTGGTCGAACTTGCCGGCAATACCCGCAAGACCACCGGCTCCTACTACACGCCGTCCTCGCTGATCGAGTGTCTGCTCGACTCGGCGCTCGACCCGGTCATCGACGACGCGGTCAAGCGCGCCGAGCAGGCCGCGACCGCGGCCGGGCAGCCCGACCCGAGCGACGTCATCGTCAACGAGCTGCTGTCGCTCACCGTCTGCGACCCGGCCTGCGGCTCCGGTCACTTCCTGGTCGCCGCCGCCCGCCGGATTGCCAAGCGGATCGCCGCCGTGCGCGAACGCAACCCCGAGCCGACCGTCGACGCCGTCCGCCACGCCCTGCACGAGGTCGTTGCCCGCTGCATCTACGGCGTCGACCTCAACCCGATGGCCGTCGAGCTAGCCAAGGTGTCGCTGTGGATGGAGGCCCTGGAGCCGGGCAAGCCGCTGAGCTTCCTCGACGCGCACGTGAAGTGCGGCAACGCGCTGATCGGCGCCACGCCCGCGCTGCTGAAGCAAGGCATCCCCGACGCGGCGTTCAAGCCTATCGAGGGCGACGACAAGAAGTACGCCAAGGGCCTGGAGAAGCAGAACGCCAAGGAGCGGCAGGGACAGAGCAGCCTCTTCGACCTGAACGACGAGGCGAAGGTCGCCAACACTGTCTTCGCCCAGGGCCTGCGCCTGATCACAGCGGCCTCCGCCCACAGCCTCGGCGACGTTCGCAGGCAGGCGTCCGCCTACCAGAACTGGAAGACCTCCGCGGACTACGCCCGCGCCCTGCACGTCGCGGACGCCTGGTGCGCCGCGTTCATCTCGAAGAAGACGCCGGACGCCCCGCCCGCCGTCACCCACGGTGTCCTCCGCGCGCTGGAGGACCCCGACGCCGCAGCCGCGCCGCAGGCGACCCACGACGAGATCGTCCGGTTGCGCGGGCAGTACCAGTTCTTCCACTGGCACCTGGAGTTCCCCGAGGTCTTCGAGGTCCCCGAGTACGGCGGGGGTGTCGACCCGACGACGGGCTGGGCGGGCGGATTCGACTGCGTCCTGGGCAACCCGCCGTGGGAGCACCTTGAACTCAAGGAACAGGAGTTCTTCTCGGCGCGGGCGTCCGAGATTGCCGAAGCGGCGGGGGCGAGGCGCAAGAGGCTGATTGACGAGCTGCGCACCGCGAATCCGATGCTGCACGAGGCATATGAAACCTCGAAGCGTCAGATAGACGGAGTGCGGCACTTCGCCAGCAACTCCGGAGTCTTCCCGCTGTGTGGCCGTGGTCGGATCAAGACGGATCCGGTATTCGCCGAGCAGGGTCGCAAGTTAACGGCCCCGTTCGGTCGGATGGGAATGATCGTCCCGACAGGCATCGCAACGGACGCGACAACGCAGTTCTTCTTCAAGGACCTCGTGCTGACCGGCTCGATCGCAGCGCTCTACGACTTCGAGAACCGGAGTGGACTTTTCCCGGCTGTCGACTCGCGCATGAAGTTTGCCATTTTGTCCCTAGCCGGGCGCGCCCTCCGCGAACCGGTCGCCAAGTTCGCCTTCTTTCTTCAGGATCCGACCGAGCTAGGCGAAGCCGACAAGTCCTTCACCCTCACGCCGGAGGAGATTAGCCTCATTAACCCCAACACCGGCACCTGTCCGGTCTTCCGCTCCCGCCGCGATGCCGAGATAACCCTCGATATCTACCGTCGGATTCCGGTCCTCCTCAAGGAGGGCGACCCGAATGGCAATCCGTGGGGCGTGTCGTTCATGCAGGGTCTCTTTAACATGACCAGCGACTCGCATCTCTTTCATACTCGCGAAGAGCTCGAATCCGACGGCTGGGCCCTCAGCGGCAACGTTTTCACTAAGGGCTCAGCCAAGATGCTCCCGCTCTATGAGGCGAAGATGCTCCACCACTACGACCACCGCTGGGCCACCTACAACGACGACGGCACTACGCGTGACCTGACTCCTGAGGAGAAGCAGGAACCATCGACTGTTACCCAGCCGAGGTATTGGATCGACAAGCTAGAAATTGAAGAAGCTGTGTCAGGCAGGGGTTGGACGCGGAATTGGTTCCTGGGCTTCCGTAAAATATGCCGGGCTACAGACGAGCGAACAGCCATTTCTTACGCCTTTCCGGCAGGAGGACTGGGTGACTCTGGTAATATCATAATGCCAACCGCTAGCGAATCCCCAGCCTTGCTATATGCCAATGCGACCGCTCTCGTTCTGGACTACGTTCTCAGGCAAAAGCTTGGCGGAACCAACCTCAACTTCTTTCAATTCGAACAGCTGCCCTTCCTTAAGCCAAGGGATGTAGAGCCGCACAACAGGTTCATTGGAAGTCGTGTTCTGGAGCTCACCTATTCCGCCATTGACATGGCTCCCTTTGCTCGTGAGTTCGGCGAATCCGAAGCGCCATTCCGGTGGGATGAAGAGCGTCGGTCGGTAATCCGGGCCGAATTGGACGCATTGTTCTTTCACCTGTACGGGGTCGCTCGGGATGATGTGGACTACATCATGGAGGCGTTCCCGATTGTCAAGCGGAAGGATGAGGCGAAGTACGGAACGTACCGGACAAAGGAACTGATCCTCGCGGAGTACGACCGGATGGCGGCGGCCGGCATCAGCCTGACCAACCCGCTGGTGGACGGAGAGAACTACCAATCGGCACTCAGCCCGTCGCCTGGCCATGGTCCGCGCCACAGGGCCGCCTTGGTCTTCCCTCGACGTACCGCAGGGGAGCCCGCGATCCAAGGAGCAGGGCAAGTTCGACTTGATTAGCCGAAAGGGCCGAACGTGCGTGCTCGCGCGCATAACAGATGGGATCATCAATGTGGGATTATGACAGCTTGATCGGTAAAGCGAAGGTCTACTTCACGCGCGCCCAAGAGCATCCAAAGGCTGATGACGAAGTCATGGCGATCTGGCTGCTACTCGGGCTTGAGTTCCTTCTTCGTGCTCCGCTTGCCAAAGTAAGCCCGATTCTCCTTGCAGAACCGGAGTTTTCTCTCGACGCCGCAGGATTTCCCTCGCCGGATGGGGCTGAGCCGAGATCTGTTACGACCAAAACTGTTGTCACTCGCCTGCAGCGTATTGTCGATGGCTTCACGCCAGAGAGGTCAAAGGACGCGAATTTCTTGATTAGTATTCGCAACAAGGAGCTGCATACTGGTTCCGTTGCTGTTGGACTCGATCCTGCTACATGGCTCCCGCGGTTCATAAGGGTTTTGGATGTTATTTGTGATCATCTGTCGCTTCCGGCGGGTCATCTCGTCGGATATGAATTAGTGGAACAGGGGCAAGCGCTCGTTGACGCCGAAGACAAGCGGCTTGTCTTTGACATCAAAGGCAAGATCACGTCATGCAAAACTGTCTACGAGATTCTTCGACCGGACGAGCTGGCGGTCCGGAGGCTTGATATCCCTGATCCTCTAGGTCAGTTTGAAACGCTTCCTGGTCTTGGCCCCGGGCCGAGTTTCGATGCTTTCAAAGCATGGCAGAAGATTGTGGGAGAGACCGGCTACGAGCCCGAATTTGTGGACTGCCCGGCATGCGGCGAGCGCGCGGCGGTGCGGCTGAAGAATGTTCGAGCCGCGGGTGAGCGGCTAGAAGGCGAATCAATCTTCCGTGACATTGTATTTGTCGGGACTGGACTGACATGCGTCGTGTGCGGCTTAGCCCTTTCGAGCACTGCTGAACTCCGCGCCGCCGGGGTTAGCCAGCAGTATAAGCGTGAAGAGGAGGAGAGCCTAGAGGACCGGTTCGGTATTTCGTACGACAGCGAGGATTACGGCAGCGATTGAAACGCGTGGCATTGCACGGATGTGATCTCGGCGATTTACCTAGTCCGCTAATCGAACCGGCCGGCGGGTAAAAAGGCTGAGCTACTCTACCGTTCTCGAGATTCGGCCTGATCTCTGATCCACCGCTCCACGTCCTCGGCTCGCCAGATCCATACGACCGACAGGATGGCCACCGGATCGGGAAATGACTCCGAGTTGGTGATCTGGTAGGCACGCGTACGAGAGACGCCCAGCATCTCCTGCACTTCCTGGCTTGCCCCCAGCCGAAGCTTCCCCAATCCCTTACGGTAGGAGCACACGAACAGACAAGGAAGACGGCCTGCTGCACTGCCAGCATCCCGATCCGATTTTGTCTGACTGCTCGGGTCCCGGTTCGGCTTGGACGTCGCCCGGGTGCTATGAATCCTGTTCTGACGTATCGGCCACGAAGACACCCAGCCCTTGCCTGCCTACCAACTCGCCGGATTCGATCATGGAGTCCACCGCCCTTCGGACGGTTGCCGAGCTTGTCGAGTGCTGGTCCATCAGTTCGCGGGTAGTCGGGATCTTCTCGCCCGGCTTCAACAAGCCCGCCTTGATCCTGGCCCGCAGGTCATCACGGATGGATCTCCAGAGAGGCTGGGCGTACGGCATGTCCCGATAGGACCACCAGCCGGGGCCGGGTAGACGAGCAACCCGAACTTTGCTAGGAAGCCTAGGAAAGCGCGATATGCTGACGGCGTCGGGGCAGAGGAGGGGCATGGGCCAGCGGTGGAAGTGGTTCTTGCGGCCGGGAACGGTCGCAGTTGACCTGGTCGGGCAGGTCGTACCGGATAGCGACGTGTTGGGGCGCGACCGGCGGCCGAGCGCGCCGGACGGCGTACCCGCTGGGTTGATGACCTCGCGGTGCGGCGGCGCGCTCGTCTACGAGCGGCCGGCGCGGCGGCGGGCGGCTCTCACGCCGAACGAGCGCGCGGACCGCTACGACCCGAAGCCGCCCGGTGTCCGGCAGCGCCGAGCGGACCGAAGAGCCGAGGGGCGGGGATCGGATGCCTGAGGATCTGGGGTCGACGGTGCCGCGGAGGCAGCTCGGGCGGGCGTTGCGGGAGCTGCGGACCGAGGCGCGGATGACGTTGGACGGCGCGGCGGAGGCGTTGCAGTGCAGCCGGCAGAAGGTGTGGCGGATCGAGACGGGCCTGTGCGCGGTACGCGGGCTCGACGTGCGGGCGATGTGCGAGCTGTATGCGGCGACGCCCGAGCTGGCCGGCGCGCTGGTCGCCCTGGCCGGGGAGACGCGGGCGAAGGGCTGGTGGCACTCGTACGGCGACACGGTCCCCGACTGGTTCGAGCTGTACGTCGGCCTGGAGTCCGCCGCGTGCCGGCTGCGCGAGCACGACGACGCGCTGGTCCCCGGGCTGTTGCAGACCCGGGGATACGCGACCGCTGTCTGCCAGCACCGGCCGGGCCTGACGGGGGACGAGCGGGAGCGCCTGGTCGAGGTGCGGCTGCAGCGGCAGATCCTCCTGCGGCGGCGGCTGCCTCCGCCGCCGCGATTCGACGTGATGCTCTCCGAGGCGGTGCTGCTGCGCGGCGTCGGCGGCCCGGCGACGATGGCGGAGCAGCTACGGCACCTGGTGGAGGTGAGCCGCCTGCCGCACGTGTCGATCCGGGTCCTGCCGCTGGCCGCCGGCCTGCACTACGGCGCCGTCGCGGGCGCGTTCGTGGTGCTCGACTTCCCGCTCGTCAACCGCGTCGAGCCGGAACCGTCGGTCGTCTACAGCGAGTCGCTGACCGGCGCGCTCTACCTCGACCGGAAGGAAGAGCTTTCCGCGTACGAGGACATCTGGGCCAGCCTCGACTCGCTGGCCCTGGACCAGGAGCAGTCCCGACACCTGATCGGGAAGATCATGCAGGAGGTTCACCATGGTTGACCTGACCGGCGCGAACTGGCGCACCAGCACCCGCAGCGGCGACAACGGCGGCAACTGCGTGGAGGTCGCCGACAACCTGCCCGGCGTCGTCGCCGTACGCGACAGCAAGGATCGCACCGGCCCGGTCCTCGCCTTCGCCCCCGACTCCTGGACGGTGTTCGTCCGCGTGTTGATCTGCCGGTGAACAGGTCGGCTTGTCCCACCAACGGTGGGCGCCATGACCCTCACCGTCGTACCGACCGACACAGCCGTGTTGCGGGATCGCT